>JAVBQZ010000227.1:0-7868 GCA_031548505.1 Bdellovibrionota bacterium
GTAAATACATTAAAAAGATAACACTAACCAGTAGGCAAGCAATAAACTTGTCGCTTTTTCTTTTGTTGCTGTTCATTTTTGTAAGTTATAGATATTTGTATGGATATTTTGAGAATGTTATATTGATTCTTAATATTACATTGATAATTAAAGGGCGCGGGCTCCTACGTTAATTAAATATTTTGTTCAAGAGGGATAATGCGGGTAGAAGAATATAGAATATATAAGAATATATGGAATATAGAAAAAGTGAGGCACAAAGTCATGTTTTACCTTTGTGCCAAGAAAGGTGGAGAATCCAATCTGATTCTGATGATGCTAGAGCAATTGCATAAGCAATAAATTTAGCAGGCAGAAGCAGACTGGTTCATTTCAGTTTCCACCGCTTCGTTTGCGGACAAAGCAGTGTCTTCCAAAAACGTTTTCGCGTTTTTGCGAACTTCTTCCAAAGCTCTTTTGTTCCACAAAAACACTTCCAAGACGTCGCGTGCGCGGGCATTTCCACTTTGCACGAGAGCTTGGAGCTCGGCGATGATTTTGTCGTCGCCAACCGGTTCTTGGTAAGTTCTTACCATTTGAACTCCTTTCTAGGTCTTTGAAAACCTACGTTAAACAAACTTTAAAACATTTGACCAATAGATATACGAATTGGTTTGGGCAGTATTTTAAAGACAAACCTTATTTTTCTTTGTTTTGTACCTCACAAGTAATTCAAACATATTTTTAAAAAGATTTAAATTAATTCTAAGGAATGTGAAAACAAAAAGGATGAAACGGCAAAACCTTAAGAAAAAATTAAAATTGGTTTAGTAGCAAATTCAAGTTCGCCTCTTATGTTTTCAAAAAGATAAGGCGTATTAGTTAGTAGAGAATGACGGAAATAAAGTAGATAAAAATCCATACCTTATTTCCGTCATTGAGTTCTGAGGTTTTTAAATGTTTTAAGCCATGATAATTTCCTCACGGTGGCTCAAAAACGCTTCAACGTCGAAGTCGCCATCCTCGTCACCATCGGCCATTCTGTTAAGGGCGTCGGCAGTCAAGGATTCGAATCGAATCTCTTCCTCTTCCTCATCTTCTTCATCATTATCATCGTCTTGATGATAATTAAGAAAAGCGTCCAACATAAGCTTTTCTTCTGATGGGGTTTCATCTGCGATGTAGTCTTCGACTCCATTTTTTTCGCAGTTTTCACAGGTTGCTTGTTTACAACGAGCACAGGGTTCCTGTCCGGTTTGGGACATAAGAAACTACCTCCAATTTTGTTGCGGCAGATTTTTGTTGTGAAAATCTTTCAAATTTATTCAACCGACTTCCAAAATGTCGGTTTAATCCAAGAAAATAAATTAAAAAATAGTCACGTCCTTTCTGCCTAAACCAAAACCAACTTAAAGACAAAAAACAAAACCTTTGTGACGTTAGGTTTCATCCTTTTGCTTCTTTGAATTTTTAAACTTATTTTTTTTGTGGATTGAGCAAGAAACTCAAAGAAACAAAAGGAAACAATCTTCTACCAATTTAAAATTAATTTGACGCACCTGGCATGTTATTTACAAAGATTGTACATCTATGTTAAAAAGCATGCAATAAACGCCTCTAGTATATTTAGCACGTGAATAAGTCAAGAATTATCTTCAATAAATAACGCAAGATATACTCCTATTATTTGTTTTTTTCTGTAAATAGCTTGTATTTTTACGAATCTTCTTTATTTTGTCATCGCTTAGTGGTGCTATTTTTATTATAAACAGGAGTATCTCCGCTTTGTAGGGGGTGGTATTGCGCATTATTAATTGTGAATTGTAAATTGCGAATTATAAACTAAGTCACATGAATATGGTTATTAAAGATTATGAAAGTTAAATTAATTTTGCCACCTACTGGTCCTTGGAAAAGGACTAAAGCTATTGTACCTAAAAATTTCTTTGGTGCTGGTGCAAAAAAGGATTTTTCTTGGTATTTTGAAGGGGAAAGCAAGGTAAAGGTGGAAGATGTGGTCGAGGCTTGTAAATGGCTTGCCGATTGTAAATATGTTAGTGATAAAGAATTATTCATGGAAGATGATTTTTGGCAACATCCGATTACATTTGAAAATATTAGGCAAGGTGATTGTGATGATCATGCACTTTGGATTTGGCGTAAGCTGAACGAATTGGGATATATTTGCGAATTAGTAGTTGGGAAATTTACCTTACAAGAGGAAGAACATCGCAAAAATCTGCGTGATAACATTACTGGGCATGCATGGGTGATTTATAAAAACAAGTTGCGTGATGAATGGTATTTAATTGAGACAACTGAAAAAAATCCTAATAAAATGTTACTAACTGCTGAAGGTTCATCTAAACTATATATTCCGGAATATTCTATTGATGGACAATTTAACACTTATAAATTTTTAAAATTCTAATAATTTTTACTTATGCTTTCTCCAGAATTGTTAATGCCTGCCGGTTCATTTGAAAAAATGAAAGTAGCTTTTACCTATGGTGCTGATGCTGTTTATGCTGGTGTACCGATTTTTTCACTTCGTGCGCGTGAAAACGATTTCAGTAAGGATGAATTAGTAGATACTGTTAAATATGCACATGAGCGTGGTAAAAAAATTTATTTTACTATGAATATTTACGCTCATAATTCTAAAGTTGAGCGTTTTCTAGAAAGTTTTAGGGAATTCGCTGCGCTTAAACCTGATGCATTTATTATGGTTGATCCTGGTCTAATTAATGAATGCTTAAAAATTTCCCCTGATTCAATTATTCATCTTTCTACTCAGGCGAATGTAACTAATTGGACAGCAGTAAAATTCTGGCGAGATTGCGGAATTAAACGAGTCATTTTGCCACGCGAACTTTCAATTGCTGAGATTGCTGAAATTCATGAAAAAGTTCCGAATATTGAGCTTGAAGCATTCGTGCATGGAGCGATTTGTGTTGCTTATTCTGGTCGTTGTTTACTTTCTAATTATTTAACGCATCGTGATGCTAATCAGGGTGTTTGTGCAAATACTTGTCGTTGGGAATATAAAGTTGCGGTGGATAGTGGAAGTTTGATGAAATACGAAAACGTACGCAAAGAACTAGATGGTAATTATGAGCCATTGCAAGCAAATTATAATTTACAAGTTTATTCTGCTGAGGAACAGAAATTTTTAGAAAACAAACTTGAAATTGATGAAGATGAGCACGGTACGTATTTAATGAATTCAAAGGATTTATGTGCAATTGAGTTACTTGCTGAATTACAAAAAGCAGGTGTTTGTAGTTTTAAAATTGAAGGACGTAATAAATCAATTTATTATGCTGGCGTGGTAGCACGTGCATATCGTCGAGCAATTGATGATATATTAGCTAACCGTGAATTTAATAAAGAAAATTTGTTAGATTTGATTGGGACGCAAAATCGCACTATGATGACCGGATTTTTAATGAAGCGGCCGGAAGAATATGGGCAAAATTATACAGATGGTGCTTCAACCGCGTTAACTTATCGTTTTGCAGGGGTTGTGCGTGATGTAGAAAATTTGCCGAATGAGGTGAGGGATAAAATATTTGCTAATAGTAATTCTGATAACTTAGTATTAGTCGAGGCAAAAAATCGTTTGCAAATCGGTGATAATTTAGAATGGTTGTTGCCTGATAAAACTATTAAAACTGAAATAACAAAAATCGTTTCGCAAAAAGGTGAAGATGTACAGTCAGCACATGGTGGAATTTTATGGGGAATAAATGTACCGAGTGATGTCAAAGTTCCTGAACTAACTTTAATTAGGCAAGAAATGAGATAATATTAAGCTTTTGCGGTAAGAGGTATTTACTTGAGAAAATGTTGATTTTATTGGTATTATTTTATTTTTTTCAAAAACTATTGAATAAAATCAGTGAAGTATATATAAGGCCGCGCCGTTTTGATGGTTATTTATATATAATATAGTACATTATTTTCATTTACAGGAGTTTTTTCATGACACTTTCTCCAGAACAAAAGGCAGAGGTTATCAAGAATTACGCGATTAGCGCGAACGATTCTGGTTCTGCTGAAGTGCAAGTCGCTTTAATTACTTCGCGTCTTGCTTATTTACAAAATCACTTTGCTACGCACAAGCAAGACAACCATTCACGTCGTGGTCTTTTAAAATTAGTTGGCCGTCGTCGTCGTCTATTGGATTATATTAAGAAAAATGACGTTCAAAAATATCGTGATTTAATCCAGAAGTTAGGTTTACGTAAGTAATAAAACTAAAAGCTCTCTTTCTTAAGCGGGGAGAGAGTTTTTGGATTGTTGTATTACATTTAGAAGGCAAAGTTAGTTTTATATTATTTAGATTCGGTATTTAGATCTTTAGGTTATTACAAAATTTTTTTCAGGCGATTTTTTGTTTAGTATTTTCTAGAAAATACATACTGAACACAAAATCGTCTGCGGGTTAGGGTTTATTATCTTTACTCTCAGTCCTTATACATTTTGTAATATCCATCTATTTCCTTTCTACATATTAAATTAAGAATTATTTTTGATTCTTGGTTTTGGTCTATATTCTAACTTTCCTATTTTTATATTCTTATTAGATTTTTTGCTAATTACGCGATACTGAAAAAGTTATCTTAATCTCTCTTAGGGAGCCGAGATAAAAAAAATTAACTCACTTTGTTCGTTAGATTTTTTTATCTCAACATTGCGTCGCTTTGCGACGCAAATCTACTTTTTCAGTATCAGCTAATTACGTAGAAGGTCTATTATATTTAAGGAAAAACATATTATGTCATCATTTAATAAAAATGAGTTGAGAAAAAAAATTGAGTTAGATTTTCATGGTGCGAAAGTATCATTTGAGTCTGGGTGGATAGCTAAACAAGCCAATGGTGCAGTCATTGCACGACAAGGTGATACAATGGTTATTGCAACTGTTTGTCGTGTATCAAAAGAAAGTGATCAAGATTTCTTTCCACTTACTGTTGACTACCAAGAAAAAAGTTATGCAGGTGGAAAAATTCCGGGAGGTTTCTTAAAAAGAGAAGGCCGTCCTGCAGAGCATGAAATTTTAGTTTGTCGTTTAATCGATCGTCCGATCCGTCCACTTTTCCCAAAAGGTTATGCTGACGAAGTTCAGCTTATTGTTACGGTTCTTTCTTCAGACGGTGTAAATTCACCTGATATGCTTGCTATTTCTGCAGCGAGTGCGGCGCTTCACGTTTCTGATGTTCCTTTCTTGGGACCAATCGCAGGTGTTCGTGTTGGCCGTGTTGAAGGTGAATACATCATTAATCCGACTCCTGTACAACTTGAAAAATCAGATATGAATTATGTTGTAGCAGGAACCAAAGAAGCTATTGTAATGGTTGAAGGTGGCTCGCAATTTGTACCGGAAAAAGATATTTTGGAAGGGTTGTATTATGGTCACGAAGAAATTAAAAAACTTGTTGATATGCAAGAACAACTTCGTGCTCAAACAGGAAAAGAAAAATTTTTGTTTGAACCAAAAGTTATTGATCCAGAATTTATTACAAAAATTAAAAACATTGTAGGTAAGACATTAGCTGATGCTCTTAGTATTGGCGGGAAACATGAACGTCGTGATGCAATTAATGCTACACAAGATGCTTTAAAAGCAGCAATTGGTGAAGAAGAATATGAGGCAAAGCATTCTTGGATTTCTTCAATTTACGAAGAGTGGATCGCTGAAATCATGCGCGGCCGTGTACTTGATGGGGTTCGTATCGACGGCAGAAAATTAAATGAAGTCCGTCCAATTGATATCGAAACTTCTGTTATTCCACGTGCACATGGTTCGGCATTATTTACACGTGGCGAAACACAAGCGATTGTTACTGCAACAATTGGCACAGGTGATGAGTCGCAACGTGTTGATTCTTTACATATGCCTTACGAAAAATCATTTATGTTGCATTACAATTTTCCTCCATTCAGTACTGGTGAAGTTAAGAGAACAGGTACTACTGGGCGCCGTGAGATTGGACATGGTAATTTAGCGGAACGCGCGTTAAAGCCATTAATTCCAACAAAAGATTTTCCTTATGTTGTACGTATTGTTTCTGATATTACGGAATCAAATGGTTCAAGTTCGATGGCTTCGGTTTGTGGTGGTTGCTTATCCTTGATGGATGCTGGAATTAAAGTTTCTGAGCATGTTGGTGGTGTTGCAATGGGCTTAGTTAAAGACGGCGATCGTGTCGCGATTTTGACTGATATTTTGGGTGATGAAGATCACTTTGGTGATATGGATTTTAAAGTTTGTGGTTCTGAGCGTGGTATCACTGCTTTGCAGATGGACATTAAATGTGATGGTCTTTCAAAGGAAACAATGGAGGCTGCACTTGCACAAGCGCGTGAAGGTCGTTTGCATATTATTGGTAAAATGCGAGAGGCTCTTGCTGCATCACGTGACAAATTAAATCAGTTTGCCCCGGTAATTTATACTATTAAAATTAATCCGGAAAAAATTCGTGATGTTATCGGTAAAGGTGGTGCAGTGATTCGTTCTATTATGGAAAGTACTGGTACGAAAATTGATGTTAATGATAGTGGTGAAGTTAAAATTGCAAGTTCATCTGCAAAAGCGGCTGAAAAGGCGATTGAAATAGTTAAAGGATTAACTGAAGAACCGGAAATTGGGAAAATTTATAATGGCGTTGTCAAACGAGTTGTAGATTTTGGCGCATTTGTTGAAATTCTGCCAAATATTGAGGGATTACTTCATATTTCCCAAATCGCTGATTATCGTGTTGAAAATGTTAGCGATGAATTATGCGAAGGCGATCAGATTAAAGTAAAAGTTCTAGATGTTGATCGACAAGGTAAAATCCGATTGTCTAAAAAAGAGGCATTATAGTTCCATAAAAAAAACTCCACCCCTAATTAAGGAGTGGAGTTTTTTTTGCCAAATGTTCTTAATTGAAATAACCTTTATTTTCTACTAATAACACTAGCACACTGTCGTATAATTACGTTGCCATACATAAGTAACGAGAAGTATAAATGTGGCAGTGGTATGGTCTTCAAAAAATATTTCCATTTTTTCAAAAATTCTTTTTTTAGTTCTTTATTACAGCAATTATATTCGTAGGCACATATACAAGTGATCTGTTTATAAAATGAAAATTTTATACTATCATCAATTTTACACTCATCAAGTATACCATTAATCGCATCAAAAATACAAAAAGGATAGTTTCCTCTTGTAGCAGTCGTCGAATTATTATGTCTCCTATGGTGAACGAAAATTTTATCAACGTAGCTAATTTTAGCAGCTTTATATAAAGCAACCCAGGCAAATTTAATATCGTTAGTTGTTTTTATATTTTGAAAAATTATATTGTATTTATTAATAAATGCCCGTTTAAATAGTTTAGTGTGGCATTGGGCATTTGTTACTTGGAAAAATTTTTTAGGATTATCAAATTTAGAAAATGGTACTTTGGAAATGTTATTCTTTTTTAGGCCATACGTCATTGGATAAAAGTATTTTGAATTGGGAAATTCTTTAGATTTAAATAATACCAGATCTGAATCAAACTGTTTAGCATTGATATAAGTACGCTCAAGCATATCTGGTTCAAAAAAATCATCGGCATCAAGAATTGAAAGATATTCACCACAAGCGAGACTAATTCCGAGATTTCTAGCTGCGCCTGCTCCGGAATGAACTTGTTCAACAACAATTATACGCTCATCTTGGGTAGCAAATTGCTGTAAAATTTCAGCAGAGGAATCGGTTGAACCATCGTTAATGAAAATAATTTCTATGTCGAACAAGGTTTGTTTTAAGACGCTTTCAATACATTCTCTTAGATACATCTCTGCATTATAGCATGGGATTATAATAGATACTTTTGGGGGGGGGGGGGGGG
>JAVBQZ010000145.1:0-11697 GCA_031548505.1 Bdellovibrionota bacterium
ATTTTCAGAGATATACAATGGTAAAATCCCTGCGCTTGATTACGACATTGATCTAAAGCCAGAGGACTCATTTGCCATCATCAATATTATCTCAACTAGCAATGACGTAACAAATACAAGTGTAAATTTAAAAGCACCGATTGTCGTCAATTTACGCAACAGACAAGCAAAACAAATAATTATTGATGCCGCCGAGTTTCCAATTAATTTCTACCTATTCAAACCACAGGAGCAAACTCCTACAACTTAATTTCCTCTATATCTTTAGGCACCTTTGAGAAAATTACTATAATAAGTATAGAGCGAAACCATACGAAAAACTAAAAAATTCGGGAGAATAAAAAAGCAAGATTATAAAAAAAGGCGCATGCCAATGGCATGCGCCTCACTTTATTTTTTTATGTATATTGCCCGTATTACCGCGCAGCAAAATCGCTATATAACTTCCAGTTATCTTTCACATCCTGCTGTGCACGGTCTGCTAACTGTTTAGCCAATTCTGGATTTGATTTTTGTAACATTTTATAACGCGATTCATTGTAAATATAATCCGTTAATGGAATGCTTGGCTCTTTTGAATCAAGTGTCAGTGGATTTTTACCATCTTTTGTTAAATCAGGATTATAACGATATAAAATCCAATGCCCAGAATCAACTGCAAGTTTCTGCTGATTCAAACCATTCTTCAAATCAAAGCCATGTGCGATACAATGTGAGTAGCAAATAATTAAGGAAGGCCCATCATAGGCCTCAGCCTCGGCGATTGCTTTCACTGTCTGCGCATCATTCGCACCAAGTGCGACTTTCGCAACATAAATATTGCCATAACTCATAGCTATCATGCCAATATCCTTTTTCTTGCCGACCTTTCCAGCCGCGGCAAATTTTGCGATTGCACCAGTTGGTGTGGATTTAGATGCTTGGCCACCGGTATTTGAATAAACCTCAGTATCAAGTAATAAAACGTTTACGTTTTTACCACTTGCCAAGACGTGATCCAAACCACCGTAATCTATATCATAAGCCCAACCATCCCCACCAATAATCCAAACACTCTTCTTAACTAGATAATCAACAATCACTGATAACTGCTTTGCCGTGTCGCTTTTTATTTTATCTAATTCTTTTTCTAAAGTCGCAACTGCTTTACGTTGTTCTGCAATTTCAGCTTCGTTCTTTTGTTCATTATTAATAAGTTTTGCTACTAAGTCAGCCGGCAATTCACTTTTCAATTCATTCAATAATGCGAAAGCACGATTCGTTTTGTAGGTAACAGCATAACGCATCCCAAGTCCAAATTCTGCATTATCTTCAAATAATGAATTCGACCAAGCCGGACCGCGACCGTTGGCATCTTTCGCCCAAGGTGTTGTAGGTAAATTACCACCATAAATTGAAGAACAACCTGTTGCATTTGCGACAATCATTCTATCACCGAACAATTGACTAACCAATTTAATATAAGGAGTCTCGCCACAACCTGAGCAACATCCTGAATATTCAAATAATGGACGAAGCAATTGGGTATCTTTAACCGTATTTAATTTTAATGCTGCCCTATCGTAGTCCGGCAACTGGTTAAAAAATTCCAAGTTCTTTCGTTCTTGTTCACGCAACGGCAGCTGTTCTTGCATATTAATTGCTTTCTTTGTTTCATCTGCCTTGTCCTTCACTGGACAACTTTGAACACATAGTTCGCAACCTGTGCAATCCTCAACGGCAACTTGCAAAGTATATTCTGTATTCTCAGCATACCCCTTACCCACAACCGTTTTATGTTTAAATGTTTCAGGCGCCCCCTTTAGCAATTCTTTATCATACGCTTTCAAACGAATTGCAGCATGCGGACAGACTAGCGCACATTTACCACATTGAATACAAATATCACTATTCCAAACTGGAACAGTAAGTGCAATATTGCGTTTTTCATACTGCGTTGTCGCTGTTGGAAAAGTCCCGTCAGCAGGCAATGCACTCACTGGTAACTGCTCACCTTCACCAGCAATAATTCTAGCTGTAACGCGTTGTACAAAGTCAGGCGCGCTTGACGGCACAACTTCTTCCCTCTCAATATCGCTAGTTGCTTTCGCAGGAATTTCAACTTTATGTAGATGTCTTAATGTTTCATCGACGGCATCACAATTGCTTTTAACAATATCATCGCCTTTTTTACCAAATGACTTTTTAATGTAGTATTTGATTTGCTCAATCGCTTGATCTGCTGGAATTACATTGGCAATATTGAAGAAACAGGTTTGCATAATCGTATTTATACGTCCACCCATTCCGGTAATTTTTGCAACTTCGTAAGCATTGATCACATACAATCGAATTTTCTTTGCAATGATTTCCTCTTGTACGTGACGTGGCAATTTATCCCATGTCCCATCAGTACCATAAGGACTATTTAATAGTAAAATTGCCCCTTCTGCAGCTTCCCCAAGCACATCAATTTTTTCGATAAAATTGAACTGATGGCATCCAATAAAATTCGCCTGGCGAGTCAAGTATGGCGCGTGAATTTCTTTCTTACCAAAACGCAAATACGATTTTGTTATTGAACCGGATTTTTTTGAATCATAGACGAAATATCCTTGTGCATTAAAATCAGTTGTTTCGGAAATAATTTTAATTGAATTTTTATTTGCGCCAACTGTCCCGTCAGATCCGAGACCTATAAAAATACCACGGAAACTTTCCGGATCTTCAATTGAAAAATTCTCTTCATACTCCAAAGATAATTTTGTTAGGTCATCTTTAATACCAATCGTAAAGTGTTTTTTCGCATCTTTCTTTTTTAATTCTTCAAAAATACTTTTTACCATTCCAGGTGTAAATTCTTTTGACGATAAACCATAACGACCACCAATAACTTTGATACCCTGGCGTTCGCCTTCCTCAAGTGCAGAAATAACGTCCTGGAACAATGGTTCGCCAACTGCACCCGGTTCTTTTGTACGATCAAGCACAGCGATTTGCTTAACTGTTTTTGGAAGTGTATCCAAAAATGCTTGAACAGCAAATGGCCGATACAAACGAACTTTTACTAGACCAACTTTTTCACCTTTCGCGCTTAAATATTCTACAGTATCATGCGCTGTTTCAGCACCAGACCCCATCATTACAATAACGCGCTCCGCATCTTTTGCACCAACATAATCAAACAAGTGATATGCACGACCAGTCAATTTGGCAAATTGATCCATGTACTTCTGAACAATTGCCGGTGTATTATTATAGTATGTATTACCTGCTTCACGTGCTTGAAAAAAGACATCCGGATTTTGCGCAGTTCCGCGAATGAGCGGAGCATCTGGATTCAAACAATAAATACGATGTTTATTTACTAACTCCTCATTTACAAGTTCACGGATCACATCATCACTAATCAATTTAATTTTCATCAATTCATGTGACGTACGGAAACCATCAAAGAAGTGTAAAAATGGAATGCGCGCTTCAAGTGTCGAAGCATGAGCAATAAGTGCAAAATCATTTGCTTCCTGACTTGAATTTGAAGCAAGAAAAGCAAACCCAGTTTGACGACAAGCCATAACATCACTGTGATCTCCGAAAATTGAAAGTGCATGTGTTGCCAATGTACGCGCAGCAACGTGAAAAACAGCAGGCGTAAACTCACCAGCGATTTTGTACATATTAGGAATCATTAACAGCAAACCTTGTGATGCTGTAAAAGTCGTTGATAATGCACCGGCCGTAAGAGCTCCGTGAACCGCGCCAGCTGCGCCGCCCTCACTTTGCATTTCAACTATATCAGGAATTTGCCCCCAGATATTCGTAATTTTCTTGCTTTGCCAATCGTCGCAAAACTCGGCCATTGAAGATGATGGCGTAATTGGATAAATTGCAATAACTTCACTTAAACGGTACGCAACATGTGCTGCTGCTTCATTTCCATCGATAATAACGACTTCTTGATTGTCTTTTGACATATTAGTTCCCTTAAAATAATTTAAAATAAAATGTGTAAATAGATGCTAGACTTTCTGCAAAAAAATAGCAGTGTTATTTCGGCGCGCCCCCTTATTAAAGTCAGAGATTTATTGCAACAGACAATATGTAATCAATTTCCTTGAGTTTTACTGTATTTTAATTTCTATTTCGAGCAATAATTGTGTATGAACTGTATAACGCACAATTTACAATGTGTAATTTCCAACCTCCACCCTCAATACAGTAGATTGAAGGGAAAACTATAAATTGTAAATTATTCATTTGGTGTTGTAGGGAAGAGCAATTGTGAATTGTACATTGTCACTTGTTTTTTGCTAGACGTAATAAAAATGAGATGTCCTCTTTTAAGATATTCTCTATTTCTGATAAATTTTGCATCACTTCGTCGTATTTTTCCTGTTCAATAGCAAGGTTTTCTTTTTGTTTAACATAATTTATCCTTGCTTTAATATCTTCAAACTTTTCCCCATCACTTGTAACAAGTTCCCGCAAAGTAAAATCTTTCCCTGCTTTTTCAATTTTCTCATATAGAACGTCACGCTTCTTCATCAAAGTGGAAATATTATTAAGTTCATTCTGAAACATTGTTTTGGTAATCAATACCGGTGTGGTATCATTATCTTTGGTAACAATTTGATTATCAATTTTTGTAATATCAATCGTATCTGTATTTTTAACATTCGCCTTATTATCATTGCTATTCCAGACAAAACTACTTTTTACTTTTTCTAATTCAGCATTCAATAAAGCAATCTGCTTTTTCAATTTTGCATTTTCAACCTTTTCTTTTGCACAGGAATTTTCATTAATCGGCAATGGTTGCCCTGACATTTGCGCTTGCAAACGCTCTAGTAGCTTCGTTTTTGAATTCAATTCATTTTGCGTATCTATCAAATCATTACGTAATTCACGAATCGTCTGCTCATGTTCAGCCAGTTGATCCATTACAACTGTGCCATCCTGCCCCGTGCGAAATGCCGTACCATCCACCGTACGTCCTTGTCTTACAGTCTGAGCGATGGCATTAATTGGCAAGATAAATAATAAAAATATAAAAATAAGATTTCTCATTTTATTATTCTTGTTCTCCATTAGCATTAGCATTAATTTTCTCAGCCGTTTTATGCAAAGCATTGCTTTCATTTTCCACTGCACGTAAATTACCGTGTATGCGCTCAATTGATGCTTGCGTCTTTACATTATATGCAGTCACATCAGAACTATTGGGTAAATTTGCGACTCGTGCATCTTGCGAATGAAAACAACTGGTTGATAATAATAAAATTAAAACAAAATTAATAAAAAAAAGTTTTTTCATAATCTTTTCATCCTGATAAATAAAAGATATTTTTCACATAATACGATTTTACCTAGATCTATGTATACTCATATGACTTGGATTTCTCCAGAAAACCCAAGTCACAATGTACAATTATCCCCCCCCCTACAACATAAAACAAGTAATCCACAGTTACGGTGTACTCCACATTTATCGTATTGGGGGAGGGATGGGAATTGTACATTGTGCATTGTAAATTGTGCATTACGTAAGTTTTACACGATTGTTTTCCAAAAATAAAATAAGATACTAGAAAAATCGAGGGGACTAACTATACTCCTATCACTTCACAATAATTTCCCCACCCTCAACAACAAACCTTCTTTCACACCTTTCCAGTGTACTTAAACGATGTGCTACTACAATCATTGTTTTATTATCGCTATCCTCATAAATTGCATCCATAACTTTTGCTTCTAATTCGGCATTTAACGCTGAGGTGGCTTCATCAAAAACCAAAACGTCCGGATTAAAGTATAATGCGCGCGCAATACCAACCCGTTGTTTTTGGCCACCAGACAATCGAATCCCACCTTCACCAACTAACGTTTTCACACCGTCTTTTTTTTCAAAAAAATCCCAAATACATGCAATTTTTAAAACATCAATTACTCGCTTTTCATCATATTCCGAACCAAAAACAATGTTTTCCTCGACTGTCCCATCATACAAATATATTGACTGCGGGACATAGCCAATTCGTTTACGCCAGGAACGAACATTAGCATTTGTTACTCTTTGCTCATCAATTAATACTGCACCATTTGTTGGCTCAATAATACCTATTAAAATATCCATTAAAGTAGATTTTCCCCGACCCGATACTCCGATAATCCCAATCTTTTCGCCTTTTTTAATTGTTAGTGAAATATTACGTAAAATATACTCTCCCGTATTATATTTAAATGATACATTTTCAAACACAATTTTTTCGTTAAAAGATAAATTATCATTACCTTCATCAACAACCTCTTGTTGTAATTCCTTACGCACAATTCCAATGGAATGTTCACAATATAAAATACGATTAAAAAGTTGTAACATCTTACCAAGCAAAGGCAAACAACGATATAAGACAATTGCGTACATTGCTACCAATGGCAAAATACGTGTAGTTGAATTATCAGCCCACAAAACGAAGACAAAACTCGCAATTAATAACGAAATTCCTGTTGTTTCTAAAATCAATATTTGGGCTAAATCAAATATTCGCGCCAATATTTCTGCCCCCTCACTAACATATAAGTACGCACCAAATTTTTCCCCGTATATTTTTTCTCTACCACGCAAACGTGTAAATTTAAAATTACCAAACATTTCTAACAAAACACGATTAATACCCATTTCAGCATCAACCCGAGATTTACCCAATTTTTTAATCCGCTTAAATATCGTTAGATTTATAAAAGCAATTATAATCGCAAGTACCACCGTTATTACTAATGTAAACCGCCAGTTACTAATTAAAATAAACAGGTAAAAAATAGTCAGTGTCAAAACTCCAGCCAATATTTGTAATATTAAAAAACATGTCTCACTAACTCTGCCAACTTCACCACGCATGAGTTGTACATAATCGGAAGTATTTTTCTGAACATAAACAACCCAAGGTAAATATGAAATTTTGTAAAATATTTTCTTTGAAATAGAACGTAATATAAACCTAGTCCATCTAACAAAAATATATGAGGATAATAGAGTAATAACACCACGAAATAAATAAATTACAATAACGAATATACCAAAAGCAGCAATAAATGTAATATGATCAGTAAAACCTAAATAATCATAAACTATTTTATAATAGCCGGTATTTAAAATTTTTGGCTGAACAATAAAGTTGATGAACGGTAATAAAATAGCGACACAAAATAATTCAAAGAGAGAGATAAAAAATGCCCAGAAAACTAGCAGAACAAATTGAAATTTCTGCCTCTTTTCTAGCAAATAAAAAATGTCCCTAAATATTCCGAAAAAATTTGCAATTTTCATAAAATAAAATGCACATAGACATGATTGCGGCAAACTTATAGCTCAAATAGATGGCACGACTTTTGCGATATATTTTCCAACACAATTTATAAAAAGGAAAATATGACGTAATTTCAAATAACTAGCGCATCAACAAAACGAATGCGTGAAGTTTTTTCCCAATAGAATTCGGCATAATTTTCCCATATCTAACAGGAAATAATATGGCTTTCTTAGTTGGTCTCAATACTGGTCGCGATACAATGATAAGTCACGGTACGGCACTTTCTGTCGTATCTGATAATATTGCAAACACAAATACTGTGGGATTCAAAGCAAATCGTGCTGAATTTTCAGATTTACTCGCCGAGTCAATTGGCGGCCTTTATAATACGAGTGGCTTAACTCCAGGCAACGGCGCAACTTGTGCCATAAGAACCATCAACACGCAAGGCACTATTGAAATGACTAATAGCCAATATGATTTTGCAATTAACGGTAATGGTTATTTTATAATTCAAGATCCCCAAAATGGAATGGTTTATACGCGTGCGGGAAATTTCACAACTGATAGCGAAGGATATTTAGTTAATAATTTAGGACAATATATTCTTGGTTATGAACCGGGCGGGGCAACATTAACTCCACTTCGCGTTTCGGGTTTAACAATTGAGCCGACACCAAGCTCTTTAGTTAACATAGCATTAAATTTAAATTCTGAAACAGGGATTGTTAACGGATTGCCGACTCAACCTGTAACGTATGAAGAACTCGCTTCAGATTCTAGCTATAAGACATATGCAACTATCGTTGACTCGCTTGGCAAAAAACAAAGTGTGAATTTGTACTTCTTTAAAACAGGAAATATGGAATGGGAAGTTCAAGCTTACGCTTCTGATGAATCATTAGGTGGAACAACACAGGAACCAGTATTGCTAGGTAGTACGACTTTAACTTTCCCAATGCAGGCAGGAAACTCAACCAATGTTTTAAATATTGCTCCAAATTGGAGTGGCGCTGGCGCAGCTCCACTTGCAATAGACTTCAGTGGTTCACACAGTTTTGCAAACGCATCCGCAGTTAACTCAATTTATGCAGATGGTGCCGTCGGCGGAACAATGGAATCAATCAGCTGCAAAGAAAATGGTGAGATTTGGGGCTACCTAAATACCGGCGGTTCAAAATTAATTGCGGAGCTTGCTATTGCAACCTTTACTAATCCAGAAAGTTTACATCGTATAGGTGAAAACAAATATATCCCAGGCACAAGTACGTCAGCAGTTACAATTGGTCGCGCGCAAACAAATGGCGCCGGATCAATTAAGGGAGCTGCACTTGAAGTTTCAACAGTAGATATGGCGGGACAATTTGTAGATTTAATCCGTTTCCAACGTGGATATCAGGCAGGTTCGAAAATCGTAACTACTTTGAGTGAATTAATACATACAACATTGCAGGTATTATAAATAAGACTTTAAAACAATAAGATAGAGATTGTCTGTCTTATTTTTCCTCTATTGATGAACGTAGATACTTTAAATTCGAAATAACCGAACCGTGCGCTTCGCATTATCTGGTGGGAGTAAAAAATTGAAATCCTCTAAATTTTGAAAACATATTTGTGAATTTGCGATTTCAGAACCTAGCATCTGTGCGACAAAACCATCTGTTGAAATAATCTGTTTTGCAGTTTGCAAATACTCGTCTTGCATACCTAAGGCACGACTAATAACAAGACCAACAGTAAAATTTGATGAAGCGTCATGCTCACAACTATCATGACCATCTAAAAAATTACATCTACCTGCATAACCACAATCTACAAATTTTTGAAAATCCATTGCACAAACCTCAACTCTATCTAATTTCAACTTACGTTTTACTTCATTTAAAAACACACAACGTTTTTTACGTGGTTCAACTAAAAAAATTTTACGCTGACGGTTTAGAAGTGCAAGAATAATCCCAGGAAGTCCTGCTCCACTACCAACATCAACAAAAACAAGCTCAGGTAGGATATTCTTTGAAGCAATGATTTGATTGGCACAAACACAGTCAATAATGTGACGACTGACCAGCATCTCGTCAGATTGCAACGAAACTAAATCAACTTTGATCGTCCAATGTTTTATTAAAGACAAATATTCAGCAAGATCAGCAATCTCAGTATTAGACAATGTTAAATCACAGTACGGCATAGCCGAATTAATAGAAGCAAGTGAATCTAATTGTTGTCTAATAAGTTGCTGCATAAGAAAGGAAAATGAAAAGCAATAATAAAAATAAAGTGAGAGGAGCTCATTTCCCCTTTTCCAACTGCCTCTTTGCTTCGTAAAGTACCAATGATACCGAATTCGATAAATTCAAACTACGAATATTAGGGTTATCCATATAAATCTTGTAACGCTGTGCATCGTAACGTTCATGTAAAACATTAGGTAAACCAGCAGTCTCCGCACCAAATACCAAAAAATCACCGTCCTTAAACTCAATATCCCAATATAGTTTATCCGCCTTTTTCGTAAATAAATAAATCTGTTCTGCTCGTGCGCCAGTCACTTTTAAAAAATCATCCCAGCTTTCATGCTGTAAAAGTGTAACAAACGGCCAATAATCTAAACCTGCACGCTTAACTTTTGCATCAGTAATTTCAAAACCCATCGGTTTAATTAAATGTAGTATTGAATTTGTCGCGCCTGCAAGCCGCGCAATATTACCTGTATTTTGTGGAATAACTGGATGAACAAGAACAAGGTTAAACATAATTAAGCTTTCCTTGTTCCAGTGATAGATATAGCTTCGTTTCCTTTATCAGCACCAAGATATTTTTTTACACCTGCTGTCTTTCGGTGCAAATTCTGCAAATCTTGGCTTATTGTTGCTTTGATTTTATTTGAAAGATCCATTAAACGCGAATGAAGTGGAGCGAATTTTTCAAGAACCGCTTGGTAATTTTGGACAACATCAGTAGAAATTGTTCTGTCTGATTTAGGCGGGAGCGTACGCAAAATCACATCAACCAAATCAAGTGCGGCACAATAGCTATCAAGTTTATTCAAAAATTCTGGTATATTATTCTTCTCGGCAAATACGAGTAGCCCTTCAGCTTCACTGGCCAGATTTTCTATGAATTTGATATTATCAGCATCTTGCATAAATTATATTTTTATAACTGCCTAAACACCAATGAATTTTCAAAAATTATGACTCGCCGTCTTGAATTGATCTTGCTGAATACAATGGCATATCAACTGCCACATCTTGAAGTTCTTGTACTACAAAATCCACTGTATTATTTGAAAAACTAGCGATTTTCGTCATCAACTCTTTGTTTGCTAAATCATCTTTTGTCAATTTGCACATATACTTTTGCGCAACAATAAATGTTTCAGTAGATGTATTTACTAGACGAACTTGCGCTTTACCAGTCGTAGGATTCATAAAATTATCAAATGGAATCGGTACGATTTTACGACCTTGTTTTGAAATCATAGCATTTGAACCGCCACCTAACAGAAAGTTTACTGCTCCATAACCAAGTAGCATTGTATATTCACGATCGAAAGAAATTGGGCGCGCGCAACGAAGTTCATAACCAACGTTTTTCTCCGTGATTGTCGTGGATACACCAAACTCTTTCAAACGTTTCAAAACATTTTCCTTAATAATTTTATCTAAAGCAATATCAGCATAAATAAGATGCCCATGCGGATCGCGCCCAATATTGTCTAAACCAGGAACTGTACTATGGTCAATTTTATCAATAATACCCTCAGCCACAACAATTGTTCCAAAACATTTGTCTAAAGCTTTCCTCTTTAAAATTGTTGCAACAATTAAATTCACTATACGCGAAAGCGGGACCTGTTCTTCTGCAAATTCTTCAGGAATAATTGTTAATGTTGCACTAACAGATGTCCCAATACCAAGTGCTAAATGCCCTGCGGTACGCCCCATTGCAATGACTAAACACCAACGTTTTGTTGTCATTGCTTCAGTTTGAAGTGTCTCCACAATTTCACTACCGACTTCTTTTGCTGTCTGGAATCCAAAAGTAAATTCACTTGGAGGGAGTGGTAAATCGTTATCAATGGTCTTTGGGACATGTGCAACTTTGATTTCTCCGTTTGCCGCAGTTGCAATAGCGCTTGAACTACTCGCTGTATCATCACCACCAATTGTAATTAAATAGCCAACACCTAATTTTTTCAAAATCTTCACAACATTTTCTAACGCTTCTTTACTTTTCTTTGGGTTTGCACGTGAGGTACAAAGAACCGAACCACCTTCACGAGAAATTTGGTTCACGTCATCAAGCGTAAGTTTACGCACGTTAGATGTATCACCCTTCATGATATCTTCAAAGCCATTCATCACACCATAAACAGTATGACCGCGATTAATTGCCTCAA
>JAVBQZ010000058.1:0-3508 GCA_031548505.1 Bdellovibrionota bacterium
TAATTATTCATTTGTGTCATCAACTTCATCGTTATTAGCTCCGTCAGCAGGTAGTACTTCTATAACTTCCATTTCTTCGATTACTACATCAGGATTCGTATTATCGTCTGTAATATCTTCAAAATCGCTGTTTTCTACTTCTTCAGTGATAACTGTTTCTTCAATCTCAATCATTTCTTGTTTATTATCATCTGTATCTTTGTTAATTCTTTTGCAAGCAATACTCATGGTTGCAGTAAAAGCGAAAATGGTGACAAGTGTTAAAATTTTTTTCATTTTTCCCTCATTTAAGTAAAAGTAGATTTCAATTATCTGGTGATAGGTGAGATAATAGAAAGGTGAAAGTAATATCTGTCAGATGGGATAATACCTTCATCCAACAAGGCGTAAGTAAACAACAAAGACGAGCGCGCGGCTAGCAAAAATAGTATGCTTTGCCTAGTAAATTTTTGAGGTGTACATCATACACCTCTGTAAATGGTTTTTTAATTGTTATTTCTTTAATCCCAATTCTGTTAATTTTTCTTCTGCCTCTTCAATCCCACGTAAACCATAAAAACGTTCTTTATCAATAAGGATCATTGGTAAGTCAAAAACATTAAGCATTCTTGCACGCCTATTTAATCCGCGAATTTTATCGCGAATATCTGCGGAATTTACTTTTCCGGAATATTCATTAGGATCAATGTCTAAATCATCACAAAGTTCAATTATAAATGATTGTTCATTAGGATCAAGGGCAGTATCCCACCAACGTTGAAACATTTTAATATTATATTCATTAAGTACACCATAGTCTTGTGCTACAAGCGCACCACGGATACTTTTTTCCGGGTCAAATTCATTGAATGGCCATCTTTCTACGAAGTTAATTGGCAATTTAAGTTTTTGTGCAAAACGAGTCGTGTCTTCCTTGATGTAAGAAACATGATCATCAGACATTTGAGCACTGCCAATGTAAGAAGCCTTAACAGCTAGCGGTTGCCAAATTGGTTTGATTTCAAATTCATTGTCTAATTGCATTAAACGATCAATCGCAAGGTAACAGTAAGGATTTTGAAAAGAATAAAAGATTTCAACAATATGTTCCATAAAAAAGTTTGTTTTGACACTCTATAATCAAGTCGCTCGAATCTAACAAATCTATTACGCACACGCAGATAAACTGCGTTTTTGCAATCTGCTGAACTTATTTGATTATTTATAGAAGTGCGAAATTTATAATTGCGAGCTGGATACAAAGATATAATATGTAGTGAAATTAGCCAGCTCAAAGGACGCGAGCATATATTGTTATTAGAGGCTAAAAGTCAATAAATAAATTTTCAACCGTTATTTATTAACTATTTATTAATTCATTTTAAGCAATAAATCAGCTACCATTCCTATGCGTTGCATGTCGTTGCTATCAATTCTAGGATTGAAATTTTTAAACATTTCAAAAGGAGCATACGATTTTAAATACCAAAGGTCATTTTTCTTGAGTAATAGTATTAAGCCATTTTGCTGATTATTGTTTCTTAGATCTGTGATTTGCACCCAAATTTCAGCTAAATTTTTCCCCTGTACCACATTTATAGTTTTGAACTGTAAGTAACTTGTTGGTTTATCTAAGTCTGAGATGATACGTTCAATTTCTGGAATGTTTACATTATTTTTTTTGGAATTTATTTTATTGCCATTTGGAAATAATATTTTTTCCAGTATAGAACGTAAAAATTGATTTTGCATTGCACTAGAGAACAATTTACTTGCACTGATGATTTTAAGAATTTCATCTCTCGTATATTGTGAGAGTTTAGTGTCATCTTGGATATTGTGTTGCTGTAAAAATTGCCAATTCTCTTCTTTAATTTCCTCATAAAGTGAGCCCCAGTCAACACATCTGCAAATTGCAATAAATGCTTGTTGTGCAGATTTATTTTGAATCTCTTTAACAATATTGTTCCAAGTCCCTTCCGGTGTTTGGGTAACTTGGGCATTTGCTGATAAGCAGATAATAAATGTTAGGAAAAATAATGTAAATTTGTATATCATTGTTAGCCAATTTAGTTGGTGAATTGTCGGGCTTAATTAGCAATCTACGGTATTGCGTTTTCCCCTAAAAAAATCACTCATTAATTTACTGCATTCATTCTCTAAAATTCCAAAATAAACTTCTAATTTATTTATCTGATTCGCATCGGCAATATTATATAATGAACCGACTGCACCAAATTTTTCTTCGCGTGCCCCGAAATATAATTTCGAAATTCTCGCATTTATAATTGCGCCGATGCACATAGTGCATGGTTCGATTGTGACAAACATTTCGCATTCATTAAGTCGCCATGAATCAATTTTTTTACTTGCTTCCTTAATAGCTAAAATTTCGGCGTGTGCCGTCGCATCTCTTTCTGCTTCAGTCTTGTTATATGCGCTAGCGATAATTTCATTATTTAGCACGATAATAGCCCCAACGGGAACTTCGCCTTTTTCAAAAGCGATTTTCGCTTGCTCCAGTGCAAGTGACATAAAATGAGTTTGTAAGTCCATGGTAAGTTTGTAATGTAATTATACCCCTTAAGTTTTCCTGATTCTTTGGTCCCTTTTTAAATTGTGCATTTAGCAGGGGAAGTGGCTGGTGTCGTGCATTGTAAATTGTGAACTGTGCATTGTAAATGTTTTTTCCTAGAAAACCTAAGTATAGAAGTATATACTAATGCTCCCTGAATTTTCCCGTTTTCTTAGGGTATTTTAGGAGCATGAGTATGCGGAGCGCTAGCGGAGCCATATACAGATATACTCCTGTTCATAACAATAAAAGCATCGCGAAGCGATTCCAAACAAGAAAAATGTTTGCAATAACTGTAGTCGCTTTTTAGGAAAATTCAAGTAACAGGAGTATATTTAATATCCATTTTTGCTAAATATTATTATATTAAATATTTTCTCTCTTGATTTATGGCAAGTTTAAAGATAGGGGGACGCGCCTTTTTAGGCGTTGGTATTTATAAAGTTCTGTTTTCTTTGGGACTTTTTAATTTGTCAATTTCCCAATATTTTTTGCACCCGTAGCTTAGCTGGATAGAGCAATTGACTACGAATCAATAGGTCGGGCGTTCGAATCGCTCCGGGTGCATTTTTCTTAATTTTGTTCTGCTTGGAGAGATGCCCGAGAGGCCGAAGGGGCTCGCCTGCTAAGCGAGTGTGCGGGTAATACTGCACCGAGGGTTCGAATCCCTCTCTCTCCGCCACGTCTTTCGCCGTTTCTGGTATTTTCTAACACATGCCTTATTCAGGTATTTTTATCCCCAAGTATCGCTACGTTACGCATTATAATTTTCTGGCAGTGATTATGTATGCCCGTTGAAAAGTAAAATTTCCTCGTTTTTGCAACGCCTCTATACAATGCCTAAATTTGCAGAGTCACTGGGGCCTGAAAAAATAAATTTTATAACTATTGAAGTAATTTTTGGTATTTTTCTGTTCATATGTAAGTACGTGCTTTTCTGTACTTGTTAGCTGG
>JAVBQZ010000144.1:0-4254 GCA_031548505.1 Bdellovibrionota bacterium
CGCTTCTTTTACGTATAAATTTACCCTAATATTGAAAACTTTACGCAGCGCATAAAGAATCTATCTTGGACAAATATAAGAATTATTATGCACCTGGATAATAAAAATTTCTTTTCTACTGGTTTTTATTGTTTTCATTGGTACAGGGGCCTTTTCTAAATCTTTACTTATATCCTAAACTTTCCACTTTTTAATTAATTAAGGGGAGAAGGGCTAATCGTTAAAGCCCTTAGTAAACTTAATTAAGATTTTTTTACCAAAAATTACTAAAGTAATATTTTATGGGATTTCTGATATTTATTCTCGTGCTTTATTTGTGCATGTCCGGCATGGGTCGTATGTTGTGGGAAATACTTTGCGTATCACTAGGAACCAAAACTTGGGTAGATTCATTATTAGATCAAGGAAGGCGCCTTATTAAATACCACCCCGATAACGTAAATAATCAAGGATTAGTGATGTTGGAATTGACAATGCTTGAGCAAGAAATAAAAAAGGATCCAACCAATCTTGAATTATGGGGAAGTTATTATGCAATTATTGATTTTGAGGGAAAATCATACAACGCGCATATGAATAACATTTCGACTTTAATAGAAAGTGGAAAAATAAAACCGAATAACTAAATCTAATTCTGCCGTATAGCTACAGTTCCTCAAGCTACTTATTTTCCCGCACCATTCATAAAAAGATGGGTTAAAAGACTTCTCTTTATAATCAGTGAATTTATTCCAAATTGGTGGAGATGGGGGGAATTGAACCCCCGTCCGATGAATCGTTTCTAGATGTATCTACATGTGTAGCCTAAGATTAAATCTCATCATGTTATATCCCTTAGACAGGAACAACATGACCAGTTCAGAAATATTTTCAGTAATGTCGTCTGAACAGCAACATTTCCCTAGCCCGTAAAATTACCTTTACCCAAGCACGGAGCCGACCCAAGTAAAAGACACTAAAGCATTAAGCTGCTAAAGCGATTTCTGCATAATCGTCAGAGTTTGCGATTACATTTTTGCCGCTTGATAACTCGGCCAACGGCAACCGAGACACGCCACATAAAGATTCATATTCATCGTCGAACCCAGGACATCCCCAGAAAATATTTAAAAATAACAAACTAACGCCCCTCTCCATAACAGCAAATAAATAATTTACAATTCACAGTTTCCTCTTGAATTTATCACATTAAGAGGCGGGGCGGGGAATTGTACATTGTACATTGTACATTACGTATAATTTACACGACGGCATTCAAAAAATAAAGGAAACCAACTATAAACTATTTTGTAAAATCTTGAACGTATTCAACCAGTCTTTCAATAGCAATTCGTTCCTGTTGCATAGTATCACGATTACGCACTGTTACCGTATTTTGCTCACTTAAATCAACATCTTCACCTTTCCCCAAAGTCCCAAAATCAACAGTAACACAAAACGGCGTACCTATTTCATCCTGCCTACGGTAACGTTTTCCAATATTACCGTTATCATCAAACTCGCTCATAAAATTATCAGATAAAATATCGTAAACTTCTTCAGCCTTCGCAATTAATTCCGGCTTATTTTTTAGTAATGGAAATACTGCAACTTTAATTGGCGATAAGCGGTAATCTAATTTCAATACTTCACGCGTTTCACCATTATCCAATTGTTCCGTTGTATGCGCATCATCAATAAACATCAGCGATAAACGACCTAATCCAGCTGAAGTTTCTACAACATTAGGAATATAACGTTCATTTGTCTTTGGATCTAAATAATTTAATTTTGCACCGGAAAATTTTGAATGTTGTGACAAATCCCAATCACCGCGCGCATGCAAGCCTTCTACCTCGTCAAATCTACCATCTAAACAAGAAAACTTATATTGTATGTCATAAGCCTCACTCGCATAATGCGCCAATTTTTCGTGCTTATGGAAATTCAATTTTTCAGCCGCAATTCCATATTCTTTATACCAATTTATTCGCGCTTCTTTCCATTCTGCATATTGTGACTCAACTAAATCTGGATGGCAAAAATATTGCATTTCCATTTGCTCAAATTCACGCGTACGAAACACAAATTGACGGGCAATAATTTCATTACGAAATGCCTTACCAACTTGCGCAATACCAAAAGGCGGTTTCATCCGTGTTGAATCAAGTATGTTTTTGAAATTCAAGTAAATCCCCTGACAAGTTTCAGCGCGTAAATAGACAACATTTTCTTCACTCAAAGCATCAGTCGGAGAGCCCAAATTACTCTTAACCATTAAGCTAAAACGCTTAGCCGTTGTAAGATCTGTACTTCCACAAAGCGGACACTTAATTACCGTCCCCTTTTCTTTTAAATCAGCAATAATTCCGTTGATCTCATCAATTGGCATTTTGTCTGCATTCACCCCGTATTGCTCAAGTAAATTATCTGCACGATGACGCGCTTTGCATTTTTTACAATCAATTTGTGGATCATCAAAGCAGTCGATATGTCCGGAAGCTTTCCAAGTCATCGGATGCATAAAAATCGCCGAATCAATAAGCACCATATCTTTACGCTTTTGTACGACATTTTTAATCCATGCTTGCTCAATATTTTTCTTTAGCAACGTACCGTAAAATCCATAATCGTAAACCCCAGCAAATTTTCCATAAATTTCAGATGACGGATAAATGAATCCAGTAGCTTTGGCCCAAGCGGCAATTGTATCGATTGAATTAAACATAACTTCCTTTAAGGGATTTCTAAAAATATTACATGGCAAGCAAGCGCGCTAATGCAGTAAAGCTATCTAAGCGTTAAGCGAGCGGAACCTGATTAAATATGCTGAAATCTTAGATGCCAATCTAATTAATATTGAATAACATATCCGACTTATCCATTTTGGATATATCTTTTACGACTACATTATACGGATAATTAATTACGAAAAGTCGATCTATGAATTTCTTTAGAGAAACATTGACTTCATTATTGCTATCAATTTGGATTAGTCCATTAGCAGAAACCTCGTTAATTGTAAATTTTATCTCAGAAGGTATCATTCCATCGTCCCTATAAGTATATTCTGTATGAAACATCGGAGTATCGTTTTTACGCACTAATATTTCAATCTCGCGAATTCTAAAGTTCGGATACATGCACTCTTCTCTAGCGCCATCAAGCAGAATTCTTATCTTACGCCCATCACGCATATCATAAAGCAAATACATCCTGCCTTTCTCCAAGTCTGACTGCTTTACTTCAATTAATTTACTATTCTCTGTAATCAACAAACGACCAACAAACCAACTCATCAATTCTTCTTCATTAAGTGGAATTCCAAATAGTCTATAAATGCTGGCATAACTTGCCTGACCTTTGAAGACCGTATTGCTACTTGTTGAATACGCACTAACATTGTTATCATCAATCGTCATTACGCTTTCAATTTGATTCAAACCAGGGCGCAAAAATTCAATTCGTGCTTTATCTGGACGTTCAAAAATTATGACACTGTTAAACGAGATATTTTTATCAGAATGAGTAACCGTAACTCGCGCCTTTGTCCTAAAGCTTTCAATTGGCGGGACGCCAATATCTTCACGCAAGAAATTATCAGCACAATCACGCATCTTAGCTTCAACCGGATAATAATCATTTACACGTGGCAGAATTTGCGATTGATGAGTTGAACAAGAAGAAAAAACAACTAAAAATAGAAAAATTAAAAATAATTTTTGAAGGTGGGCAAACATAATTTTGAATTATTAAAATGTTTTTGTGATATTTTAAAATTGTAAGGTGCAAACACATGAGATAACGATATTTCGTTTAGTAGATATTTTTCCTAACTCTAATTTACTTCAGCTCCTGCAAAAACTTTTTTATCCTCACTGGCACATCTTCTCCCTCATCGTAAACCGTTGTACTCTGTAACGCCTTCTTCGCAACTTCTCTGGCTTTTACAGTCTGCCCATTCTTAGCTAAAATTTTTGCATAATGTTCAAGTACTAGAGCATCATCCGACGTAACATCAACAACCTTTTCTATCCACTCTAATGCTTCTTTATACTTTTTTTGCTGATAATACGCCCACGCGAGCGAATCCCAATAATCACTTGTATCAGGGTCAATTTTTAAAGCCTTCTGAATTAAAGAAATTCCTTCATCTAGATTTCTCCCTTGCATGACATAATGATACCCAAGGTTATTCAAGGCAATTGGATTATCCGGATTTAAGCCAAGTGCCTTTTTTAACATTTCAACTGCATCATCGTCTTTTTTTAGACG
>JAVBQZ010000101.1:0-3194 GCA_031548505.1 Bdellovibrionota bacterium
AATATTTCCGCTATAAGCTTCCATAGTTCAAAAATGATACAAAAGTATATTTGTATAAACTCCACTAACACTCTGCATACTCGTGCTCATCTCCATATTTTAAGCAAGTAAATATGTAAACCTAAAAAAATCAAAAAAAAAAAGCGCTGCCATTTCTGACAACGCTTTTCTAACTTTATAAAGAAATTCCAAATTATTTCTTTTTAGAAACTTTCTTTACTGTTTTTTTAGCAGGCGCTTTTTTAGCAGCTGGTTTCTTCGTGCTAGCACAACCACAACCGCAAGAGCAGGCTGCTTTTTTAGCTACTGCTTTCTTTACTGCTTTTTTAGCAGCTGGTTTCTTTGCAGGAGCTTTTGTAGCTACTGCTTTCTTAACTACTTTTTTCTTAGTTGCCATAATTATATTTCCTAATAACATGTCACCTCAAATTCAAACGCTGGAAGCATGTTGTTATAATCTTTTTAGCTACTACTCCTAAATAGATTTTTTGATGACATGATGTTTATATAAAACTGCTTAATTGAAAAACGAAAACAACACGTTCGCAACGCGCGAGCGTATTGCACAATTCATTTCCTGATTCAAGTAAAAATATTTCAACTTGGATTTAGTTTTTGGAGATACCGCTCTCGCCAGAGCATGTCCGTTTTGAATAGAAAAGCAAAAATACTTGCGACTATTTTGAAAGTTTCAGGCGGGATAACCCGATTAACATCTAGTTTAAACATAACACTTGCTAAAGTGTCATTGCGTTCAAGTGGAATGTTATTTGCCTGTGCGATCTGCACAATCCGCTCTGCTAACTCACCTGCACCAATCGCGACAACTTTTGGCGCGACACTCTGCATATCATAGCGCAAAGCGATCGCCTTTTTAATTCCACCAAACTCTTTATCTATAACTTTTTCCTGCATAAGCTAATTGTAATAACTAAGAACAAAAACCCAAGGAATAACCGCCGCTATTGCATAAATACACGATAAAGTTGCTATTACATTCTTTATCCAGCGTTGATGCTTTGCCAAATAAATCATTATACCAACTAAAATTATTGCAAATCCCTTTGTCACAAATAAAGCGTTTTTCAAGCCAAAAATGCCCATAAAATACGCCATTAGGGGATTCGCTTCCAGATGAATTTCACTTTCTTGGATACCAAAGCAAGTTAAAACTCCGTCCATTACTAATAGTGAAATCAAGAATAATCCTAAAAATAAGAAATCAAGCGATGGTTTCTCTATTTCGATACTAATTGTTCGCTGTCTATTAACCGGAAGCTGGATTACTAGACTCTTTCTTTTTATATTATCATATAATTCATCATCGCCGATATTACGCGTAGCTCTCATCAAACAGAAAGCCTTGCTCCCGCTTGGCGTATCCAATTTTTTTTCTATGTCTTCTTTCCGTTTAAATTCTTCTTCACCCTGCAAGCTACTTTGCCCTTTCGTTATATCCGACGAGCGGACATCATCATCAGCATGTTCCAACATAAAATTAATTATATCATCAACTGTCTGCGGTCGCTTGGTATAATCTTTTTCAAGACAATTTACGATTAATTCTTTTAACCAAACAGGAACTTCAATCTCCTCAGGATACTTAACCTTCTCTTCTATATGCTGATCCATCAATTCTCTCACAGTATCACCATCAAAAGGCAATTTTTTATATACCATTTGATAAATGACAACACCCAATGCATAAATATCAGCAGTGCTATCA
The DNA here is from genome assembly GCA_031548505.1 of Bdellovibrionota bacterium. GTDB lineage: Bacteria > Bdellovibrionota_C > UBA2361 > SZUA-149 > JAITKM01 > JAITKM01. The sequence goes on from JAVBQZ010000101.1 coordinate 1,727, forward strand.
ATATGCCCTCCCAGCCACATTTCCGGTGCCATATAACACATTGAACCGACTTTTTGAATTTTTGTCGTTATTCTGCGATTACTGTTAAGTTGTTTTGCAATGCCAAAATCAGCAATTTTTATAACACCACGATAATCAATCATTATATTATCAGGCTTAATATCGCGGTGAATAAACTCGCCTTTATGAATAGCATGCAAACCATCGCAAACACCCAAAATAATTTTAGTAATTTCTGAAGTCGAAAAACTGGAACGTTGCATTATGTCGTAAAGTGATTCACCATCTATATATTCCATGACATAAAAAACAAGTTTCGTGGCTTTATCCTGATTAGCATCAACAAAATGCACAACGTTTGGATGGTTTATTTTATTTAGAATGATTACTTCACTACAAAAACGCTCAACATAGGATTTGTTATTTACAAAATCGGCACGCAAGATTTTAATTGCTACAAGATCATTATCAGAGAAAATATCTTCAGCAAGATAAACAGTCGCCATTCCACCCTTACCGATAACCTTTTTTATCGTGTAGCGGTCATTTAAAATCGTACCTGCTTTTAATTCGCCTTCTCCAGCGAGATGTTTGCTTAGTTCCTCACTCATAAAAATTCGAATATTTATATGTAACTAGTATATTTTACTAGAATATTCGGCAGAAGTGGGGTTTCACTTGAATTATACTAATGCTCCGTGAGTTTTCCTGTAAAGCATTGTGTTTTTTACAAACGTTTCTCTTTCTTCAAAGCGTTGTGCATAATGAATAACCAGCCATCCCCTCCGTGCTAATCTGCGTAATCCGTGGACAATTGACTTCTTTTTTATCAACGGATTACACAGATTAGCATGGATAGGGGAGGGAGAAGGGATTGGAGCAAGGGGTATATTTGCATATGACTCCGCTAGCGCTTTGCATACACTCATACCCTAAAAATACCGGAATTCTCAAGAAGCATGAGTATACCAAAATTCAAAACATTTTTTTGAATATACATCACGCGCAGTTAATTGTAGAAGATACAATGCTTCTTTGAAGGTGCTACGTGATTTAACCGCTGAAATCTGGTTTTTTTGAATTGTTGTGTCAATCTCATTAAAGGTAGCAAACATTAAAAAGCGAGTAATTAAAATTTTCTCCATTTTTTCAGTTTCACGTTTTGATACACCTTGAACTTTAAATAAATTTTGAACTGTTGAACGCAAATACCCACCCTTGATTTGATTTAAATATTTTGAAACATTAATTTGTTTACTAGCATCACCCTTAGAATATTCTTTTAACGGATTTTCACACCAAATTTGATTTAATTCAATATTTCCTGCCAAGCTCTGACTTAGTGCAACCTCACCTTGTAAAATTCCAATTCCCAAACCGGCAAACAAAACCGACTGTGGTAAATTTTCATCAACCAGCGCAGACATTTCTTTCAAAGTAAACTCTAATTTGTTATATAATTTTTTGT
>JAVBQZ010000031.1:0-5397 GCA_031548505.1 Bdellovibrionota bacterium
CAAACTAAAGATGAGCTTGTTTTCTTCTTTGCTTTAGCAGAAAGTCATGGTATAGCTAAAAAAGCTGGTCTAAAAAAGCTGGAAAAAAGCTGGTATTAGGTTCTATTCAACCATTCTATTCAACCATTAGGTCAGTAAGAAATTAATCCGCAGTGAAAACTAAAAAAAAAACTAAAACTAAAAAAACTAAACTAAAAAACTAAACTAAACTAAACTAACTAACTAACTACTGGTGTCTAACTAAACTACTGGTGCAGCCCTCTTTTCCCACTCCGCTCTTGTATGAAATTATTTTTTCTATCTGACGATAAAGAGAAAGCTGGTATCAGGTTCTATTCGGCCATTCTATTCGGCCATTAGGTTAATAAGAAATCAGTCCACAGCGCAGACGATAAGAGAAAGAAAGCTAGTATTGGGTTCTATTCAACCATTAGGTCAGTAAGAAATTAATCCGCAGTGCAGACGATTACGATGATATTATGTGTTTTACTATATAAATCATCATTGTCCTCAATGGGGCGATTTATCTAATCGTCAATCGGCACTATGAGCCACAAGAGAAAACTTTACACAAAAAATTCAGTTTTTATACTTACATCACGTGTTGAAGAGAATCTTCCATTTGCGATGAATGTATTAATAAATACTGCACTTTGGGGTATTATGGCACGTGCAAAATATCTTCATGATGTTTCAATTTGCCATTTTATATTTATGTCAAACCATTTCCACATTCTTGCAGTGGCAAATAATGAAGAAGATATTCCGAAGTTCGTTAAACAAATTAAGCAAGAGTCAGCAGCGATGATAAATCGTCTCTGTGGCGTGCGTCAAAAAACAGTTTGGACTGATGGTTTTGATGATCCGGTTATTTTATCAGCTGATAAAGTAATAGATTTTATAGAATATATTTATTGTAATCCCGCAAATGCTCATCTTGTGAAATCAATAGAGCAATACCCTGGTGTTTCCTCTTGGGAGATGTTTAAGAATAATATCCAAGAGAAAGAATGTGTTTGGCTCAAACGCGTGTCATTTTTTAAGTTAAATCATAAGCTTCATAATCTTGCAGAACGTGAACAGCGAGGTCTGATAGATTCTATGTCGAGTGTTGATGATGTAAAAATATTTCATACTTTTAGACTTGAGCCGAATGCGTGGATGAATTGTTTCCCTGAATATGAAGGCGTAGATGTAGAAGAAGTAAATGCCAGCATTATTAATTCAATTAAAACTAAAGAGCGGCAAATATTACATGGGAAAGATGTAGTTGGTGTTAGTAGATTAAAGACACAGCGTATTAATAAAACCTTTCGTTCAGAAAAGTTTGGAAAGCGAATGATTTGCATTTGTTCTAACGTTAAACAGCGTATCGCTTACATTAGCTGGTTTAAGGAAGTTTCAGCCCAAGCAAGAGAAGCATACAAGAAAATAGAGCAAGGTATCAAAGGAATTGCATTTCCAGCCGGAATGTTCCTGCCAGGTGGACGGTTATTAGAACCACTACCAAAAGAATTACTGTTTGAATTTTGGTAAATCATGAAATAAAATAAACTAAAAATAAGAAAATAAAAGTTAAAGAGCAGATAAAAATATTTAGAATAGATAAGGGTTATTCAAATAACGTAATTGAGTAAATAAAATCAGTCTTTATACCTAAATTCATCTCGAACGATAACTACATAAGCAAATAAACTCCTAAAAAAACATTAAAACATTTTGTTTTTAAACAAATAAAAGAAAGTTAGCAAGAACATGATATAAATATCAGAAAGAACCCCTGACAAAAAAAAAAAACTAAAAAAAACTAACTAAAAAAAACTAAAAAAACTAAAAACCTCTAAGTCTCTGATGTTTTTTTAAGAAAAACTAAGTTATGAGTGGGGCTGGGAATTGTGCACTGTGCATTGTAAATTGTACATTGCATATAGGTCCGCACAATTGCCATTAAAAAATAGAATTAAGATACTAGAAAAATCAAGCCAATTTATTTTATACTACTCCATCCTATGTATAACCTTCCCTATTATTTCTTCCAAATCCACTGCTGATTCGGTTTCGCTTAAGCGGCCATCTGCTTTGATTACGTCATCTGCGCCACCTGGTAAAATCTTCACATATTTTTCGCCAATAATTCCTTTTGTTCTGATTGAAGCTATATCGTCGTCGCGAAGTTCTATTCCGTTATTTATGCTCAAAGAAAGAAGTGCGGAGGTATTATCAAGTGAAATTTTTGAGACTTCGCCAACTCTTACGCCAGCAATTTCTACAGGTGCTCCAACTAGTAATCCTGAGATATTGTCAAATTTTGCTGTGACGGTATAAAAATTATTTTTAAATATTTTTATACTAGCCAAGTTAATTGATAAATAAGCAAAGCAAAGAATGCCAAAAATAACAAATATGCCAACAATAAATTCGATAGTAAATTTTTTCTTAGGCATTTCAAAAGTTAGATTATTTTTCATAATGTTTATAATTTTAAGATTTAAAATTTGAGGTTAAATATACTCCTGTTACTTGAGTTTTCCTGTAAAAAGCGTTGTAAGTTTTACAAATATTTTCTTGTTTTGTCATCGCTTCGCGATGCTATTTTTATCATAAACAGGAGTATATTTGTATATGGCTCCGCTAGCGCTCCGCATACTCATGCTCTAAAAAATCCTAAGAAAAAGGGGAAAACTCATGGAGCATGAGTATATTACTCAACAAATCAACCATCCCCACTACAAAATTTAGAAATTCAACAATATTGGTCCCTCCGCCTTCCCCTCAATGAACTGTCGTACAACCGGTTTTTCACATGCCAAAAATTCTTCTACAGTTCCGTCAACCTGCACTTTGCCTTCATAAAGCATAATCACACGAGAGCATACTTGAAAAATTTCTGGAATTTCATGGCTGATTACAATCCCAGTAAATCCAAATTGCTTATGTAATTTAATAATCAGTTCATAAATTTCTTGTCCGACTTCCGGGTCTAATCCGGTGTTCGGCTCATCAAAAAATAAATATTTTGGCTCAGTAATCAATGCACGTGCAATGCCAACACGTTTGCGCATGCCAATCGAAACTTCGCCGGGTAATTTATTTTCATACCCTTTTAAACCAACATTCCATAAATACTCTAAAGCACGTTTTTCAATTTGCGTTTGCGATATTTCGTCACGTTCAACAAGCGGGAAAGCAATATTTTCAAATAAGGTCATTGAATCAAACAAAGCTGCATTCTGAAACAAAATTCCCATTTCTTTAGCAACAAATTCACGCCCTTGTTTACCGTTATCCCCTGTTACAACATATTCGTCGATTGAAATTGATCCTGAGTCAACGGCAAGTAATCCGGTAATTAATTTAAGTAGGACACTTTTCCCCGTTCCACTAGGGCCAACTACTGCGACAAGAGATCCCTCCAAAATATCCATGCTAACACCAGATAAAACCTGATGCCCGGCAAATCCTTTGTAAACGTTATCAATCTTAATCACTTAACGATTTATACTAAATTAATGGTTACTAAAGCATCCTAGTCAATATTGAGGTTAAGAAATAATCTAAAACCAAAATTGCAACTGACGAAGTAACGACCGCACTGGTAGTTGCTTTATTTACACCGACCGCACCGAAACCGCAGGTCCATCCTTTATAACAAGATACCCATACGACAATTAAGCCGAAAAAAATTGATTTTATAAATCCGGACATAACATCAACCGGATCAACGGCAGAAATCATCTGTGTCATAAAAATACCGGATGATAACCCCAAAGTTTTGACGCCAACCAAATAACCACCAATGATGCCAACAACATTAAAAATAGAGGTCAAAAGCGGAACAGAAATTATTCCGGCAATTACGCGTGGAACTATTAAGTAGCGGATTGGATCCACAGCCATTGAACGAAGGGCATCAACTTGCTCGCTAATTTTCATAATTCCAAGTTCAGCGGTCATAGCCGAGCCGGCACGTCCGTTAACCATTAATGCAGTTAATACCGGACCAAGTTCTCGAATCAAACTTAATGCAATTGCTGAACCGGTATATCCTGTCGCTCCAAATTGCGCTAAAGTATGTTCGCCTTGTACGGCTAGTACTGCGCCGGTAAAGCCGCCGACTAAAGCAACTACAGCAAAGGATTGCGCACCAACAATATTTAATTGCTGAATTATTAATTTGAATCGATATGGTGGTGTTACTGCTTTCCATAAAACTTCAAATATAAAAAGCCATGCTTCGGCTACAGCAAGAATATAATTAGTGGTTTTTCTACCTATATTTGAGATTGTGTCGTAAAATAACATAATTTTATTCGTAGTTCACAATTATTTAAGATTTAGAATTTGTTGGAAATTGTGAATGTAAATCGTGCATTAAATTTTAAATGTACTGCCAGGCTGGTTTCTCATTATACACATATTTATAATAATCTTTGTTTAATAGTTTACTAGCCGCGTCCTCATCTAGGACGACTTTTATAGTTTTATGATACTGCAACGCCGTTGCAGGAACCATAGCAGAAATATTTCCTTCGACCATTGTAGCGATAGCCTCTGCTTTCGCCACACCAGTTGCTATTAACATACATTCTTTGCTATCTAAAATTGTTCCAATTCCCATAGTAATTACATGACGAGGGACTTCATCAATTGAATTAAAAAAGCGTGCATTATCTTCACGTGTTGTTTTGGTCAGTGTTTTTAAACGAGTTCGTGACGATAAAGAAGAAGATGGTTCATTAAAACCAATATGTCCGGTGCGGCCAATTCCTAGAATCATCAAATCAATTCCACCAACGTTTTTAATTCGTTCTTCATAGAGTTTGCAAAAGCTATTGACATCAGACGCCAAACCATCAGGTATATTTATATTATGTGGTTTAATGTTCACATAGTTGAAAAAATTCTTATACATGAAAGAATTATATGATTGAGGATGGTTCACAATTAACCCGACATACTCATCAAGGTTGAAAGTCGTTACTTCAGAAAAATCCAGAACACCATTTTCATATTTTTTAATCAAATTTCTAAACATTCCAAGCGGGCTACTCCCAGTTGGTAAGCCGAGAACGGTTTTCGGATTATTGTTAATATGAGATGCCACATAATTCGCTGCAAACTCACTAACCTTTTCTTCTGTTGGGAAAATAATTACTTCCATTTGTCGTGTGTACTCCTGTTACTTGAATTTTTCTGCATAGGATTTGTAGTTTTTATAAACATTCTTTGTTTGGTTATCGCTTCGCGATGAACAAACAGCACTAAATGTGCTGTTTGGAAAATTTTACAGAGAAATTTGCAAATAACCGAAATTTATTAAACAATTCATCGCTAAAATATTCTTTGTAAAATTTGTTTGTCATCTAAAATAATTGTTGATTGTGACGATATCAACTA
>JAVBQZ010000084.1:0-9342 GCA_031548505.1 Bdellovibrionota bacterium
TCTTCAACAATTGATGAGTTTTTACAATTTTAAATCCTAAATTTACATGTCCCAGCAAATCTTAAAAGGAACCTTTACAGTTAGTATGCTCACTATGATAAGTCGTGTGCTCGGTTTTTTTCGTGATCTTTTAACGGCATATCTTTTCGGTGCAACTTATTTAGCAGATGCTTTTTTTGTCGCATTTAAAATCCCAAACTTATTACGTAGCTTTGTAGCTGAAGGCGCGCTCACTAACGCTTTCGTTCCGGTTTTTATTGATGAGTTAGCACAGAATAAAGAACGTGCGGTTGCAACAATACGATCGGTAATTTCTTTTTTGCTAATTATTACATCAATCTTAGCAGTAACTGGTATGATTTTTTCTAAAGAGATTATTCTAGCGATTGCTCCCGGTTTCGTTGGAGATACTGAAAAAGAACAGTTATGTGTTTTGTTGACACGTATAATGTTGCCCTACATAGTTTGTGTAAGCGTTGTTGCAATGCTGAATGGTGCACTTAATGCCGTTGGGATTTTCGGTCGTTCAGCTTGGGCGCAAATTTACATGAATATTTGTCTGATTATTGCGGCAATAATCGCTTGCTTTTTTACATCTGAAACAGCGATTTTTATTTTGGCATCTTCTGTTTTGGTTGGTGGTATTGTGCAAGTTATAGTGCAAATACCGATAGTTCATAAGTCCGGTTTTTCTCTTCTCCCCAGTGCGCGTATTTTTACAAAAGCCACGAAACAAATTTTTATTTTAATGATACCGGCGATTCTAGGCGTTGCGGCATATCAATTACAAATTTTAATAAATACACAAATGGCATCTGTTTTGATGTCAGGCAGTGTATCCTGGCTATTTTATGCTGACCGTATTGTGCAACTTCCGATTGGTGTTTTTACTGTTGCGCTTTCATCGGTCCTTTTACCATCTTTAGCCAAAGCTGCGACCAACAATAATGCCAAAAGCTTTTCCGATGATTTGGTTAATTCGCTTCGTTATGTGAGTTTTGTAATTTTACCGATTGCTGGCGCCCTTTATCTTTTTGCTGAGCCGCTCTGCTGGTTATTATTTGAGCGTGGTAAATTTACACATGAATCAACACTAGCCACTGCACGTGCTGTTCAAAATTATGCTTTGGGTATTTGGGCAGTGAGCACTATTTCTGTTTTAATTCGCGTATTTTTTGCTAAGAAAGACACATTAACACCAACATTACTTGGTGTATTAACATTGATTTTTACCGTTTTGTTTTCGTTAATGTTTATGGGAAATCCGGTGTCCGGTGCGGGGAATTGGATGTTTGATTTAGTAACAAATTGTCGCGAATTTTTAGTTCCAGATTTTAATGCTTCATTATTTAATTTACAGCACGCAGGTTTAGCACTTGGGTCATCGGTTGCAAGTTTTTGTTCACTAATCGTAGTTTTATTTGTTATTTCGAGAAAAAATGAGATTCATTGGTTGCCATTTATTTTAGCAACCTTGAAAACGATAATTGTAGTTTTAATTGTTGGTTTGGTTGTAATGTTTTTAAATAATACTGTTCTTGACGTATATTCATCATTGTCAAAAAAATATTCGATTATGCTGATTATATTTTTTCCAATATATTTATTTTTACTAGGTGTTCTTTTTTATTTGTTTAGAACAAAAGAATTTTTTGAGACATTAGGGGTACTTAAAAAGGTGGTGAAGCGCTAATAGCTAAACTCTATAATTGTAGCTATTCTTGATATAGGTTTAACTCTTTTTCAACCTTTCTCAGAAAGTCTATTATATATATATATAGACTCATGCTCTACTCTATGAGTATGCGGAGCGCTAGCGGAGCCATATACAAATATACTCCTGTTTATAATGAAAATATTATCGCGAAGCGATCCCAAACAATAAAAATGTTTGTAAGAACTGTAATCGCTTTTTAGGAAAACTCAAGTAACAGGAGTATATTCCTTTTTTTTTAAAGCCCTTTAGGAGCGAGTATGTGTAGCACTAGCGGAGGATAAAAAAAGTGGGGGAAGGGATAAACAAAAAAAAAAGCGATGCAAAATAAGAGCTATTTTGCATCGCTTTAAAATTCTTAATTATTTTAATAATTAAGAATTAGTATGGCTTAGAAAATTAGAAAGCATATTTCAAGCCAACTTTGATGTCAGAGCTAGCAGCATATGGTAAGTCAGAGTTACGTCCTGTATTGAAACCAAAAGATGTTTCACTTTCACCAGCTTGTCTTCCGTATCTAACACCTAGACTTAATACATCAGAAGAAACAGTAAGAGTTAAGCGCTCTGTCAAAGGATATTGAAGGTTTGGAGATATTTCAGCATAATATTCATTACGTCTGTTAACATCATCTGTTTTCGATGTTTCCATACCGATATCCCCTCTTAAGAAGAGTTTTAATGAACCAACAGTTACAATTGCTTTTTCACCAAAGAGGTAGCCACCGAAAGCGTTTGTGCTGATAGTCTCTTTGTAAGGAGCATAAAACCAACCTTTGGAACGATTGTAAAGGTATGATAAACCAACACCTACATTAGTATCGTCACAAAGTTTCACTCCAAACTCTGGAGCAACAAGAACTGATTGAGTTTCAATGTCCGCTGCATTGTTTTTATTATATCCATAACCCAATTGTCCGCCGATTGTGTATTTGTAGTCTTGTTGTGCCTGTGCAGCAGGAACAACGAAAGCAACAGCAAATAAAATCGCCAATATTTTTTTCATAAGAATCTCCTAAATATATTTAGTAATAAAAAAAGAATATGGGCTCTTTATCATGATTTGAAGAGCCCATACTTTAACAAAAGTCGAGAAAATAACCCTCGTGCATCCCCAACTATTGAATAAATTATGTAATTGCAAGAGTTTTTTTAAGTATAATAATATGTTTTTAAAATATCTAAAAACATATATGGGATTTTTATACATATATCCTACTGATATATAATAAGTTTTTTAACTTATTAACAGCTGAATTTAATAGATATATCTTCCCCTACTTAATTAGGTGAAGGCCTTATACGAAGGCCTATTATTTTTGAAAATTTTATTCCTATATTAAGTAATAATCTTAAAATTATATGGTCAACATAGTTAATTTTAAAATATTAATTTTATTGATTTGCTTATTCCTTGTTTCTTGCAAGGAACAAATTTCAGATAGAGAATACCAAGTAAATAAATTAATTCAGCAACTGGATACTCCATCAAAACAACTTACTGCATTGCATCGATTAGCACGCTATAATGCAGATGCTAACCGTGCGGTTGATAAAATTGCAATCATACTAAAAGAAGCTGCTTGGCGTGAAAAAGTTGTTGCTATGAACACTTTATCTACCCTTAATACGAGTGAAGCTAAAAAAGTGCTTGACGATTATTTACCGGAATTAGTCGCAAATATTTCTGCAGATGATTTCGAAACACGTCTTTTTGCTATTCAATCAATTGGCTTCTATAAAGAAAAGGCAGTTAAGGCATTACCTGCTTTGACTGAACTTGTATTAACTGGAGAAAAACGTGTTAAAGAATATATTGAGGCGAAGCGTTTTGATCTAGCAAAGAACGAGGAGGTTTTAAATTCTGCAGCAAGACTAGCAATAAAGCAGATCTACCTAAAAGATGGTGCTAACGGTTTCAAAAGTAAGTAGTTGATATACTCCTGTTACTTGAGTTTTCCTAAAAAGCGATTACAGTTTTTACAAACATTTTTCTTGTTTGGGATCGCTTCGCGATACTATTTTCATTATAAACAGGAGTATATTTGTATATGGCTCCGCCAGTGCTACGCATACTCCTGCCTAGTTACTAGAATATTTGTTTCAGTGACTTTTTTTGTAATTTCTTAGTTAACCAAGCAATATATCTTTCTGAACTTTTCTTTTTTTTATCTTCGATTTGTCTGCGCCAACGACGATGCCACCAAGGCCATTGGTCAGGATGTTTACGTATTAACTTTTCTAATTTTGCACTGTAAGCAGATAGAATACTTCCTATCATTGAATTTTCATCTTTAGATTCTGTGTTGTAATCTATTGGTGTTACGTGAATCGTATGCGTTAAATCAGATTCACGTACAATGAATGCTGATAAGAGTGGAATTGAATGTTTAACAGCATAGCGCAAAAGCGTAACCGGATATGCAGCGGGAATTCCAAAAAAATCAACCCAAAAGTTTTCAAGTTCTGTATCCTGATCAATCAAGACGGCCAACCAATTCTTTTCTTTTATTGTTTTTAAAAGCTTGGTAATTGCTTTTGGGTCATTACGCCAAATTGTTTCTACCCCATAATTGAAGCGTATATCCTTTAATAAAGAATCTAATATGTCGTGGTTGGGATTTCTTCCGATAGCAAAAAGGCGGCGTTGAGTATGGTTTTGTTTAAATTTAGCAGCACAAGCAGCAATTAGTTCAAAACAACCGATATGCCCACTAAGGATAACGCATGGTGCGTCACTGTTTAGGTACTTATTGAATATTGTAATGTCGCCCTCAAACTTGACATATTCGAATGGTTGTTCGGCAGCAGATGTTGCTTCTAAAAACTGTGGTTTTAATTTTGTCAATTGTTCTAAGTTTAATCCTTCGTAAAATGCTTTAGATAAGTGGGAAAAATTAGCAGAAACTATACTATTAATTTCGTTGTTTAATTTTTCAGGGAAAATCAGTTTAAGTTGCAATTTTGCTACTTCCGCATCTTTTGATCTTCGTCGTTTAATAAATGGCCCTAAAAAATCGCAGAAAGCAAAAAATTGCCTTCTAGGGAGTGAACGCAAAAATGTGATAAATAATTTAGCGAATGTAAGTTTGATATTGAAAAGAAGCATGATTGGTTATTATTACGATAATAAGGCTAGTAAAGGCAACCGATTAATATAGCAATAAAAGCGTAGAAAGGTCTCTATAAAAAAATCATTGCCTTTTATTATCTTATTCTTTATACGCTCGCGCTCGTTTTTGTGATTGTGTCTTACTGGGGTTTTCTCGCCCCGCTTCATGAAGCACACTTTCCCACTAAATAGAAACTAGTTTTTATCATTTTATTACTTCAGTCAATTTCCTGAAATGTTGGATTTCCTTTCCGAACGTTACGGAGAATTTGGCTTTTTTAATGTTTATTGGAGATTAGAACATGGCAAAAGAAAAGTTCGTAAGAAATAAGCCGCACGTTAACGTTGGAACAATCGGACACGTTGACCACGGTAAAACAACTTTAACTGCTGCAATCACAAAAGTTGCGGCTGAAAAGGGTAACGCAAATTTCAAAGATTATAATCAAATTGATAATGCGCCTGAGGAAAAGGAACGCGGTATTACAATCGCAACTTCACACGTTGAATATCAAACTGACACACGTCACTACGCACACGTTGACTGCCCAGGCCACGCTGACTATGTAAAAAACATGATCACTGGTGCTGCTCAGATGGATGGTGCAATTTTAGTAGTTTCTGCTAACGATGGCCCAATGCCTCAAACACGTGAGCATATCTTACTAGCTCGTCAGGTAGGTGTTCCATATATCGTTGTTTTCTTAAACAAGTGCGATATGGTTGATGATCCTGAATTGTTAGACCTTGTAGAAATGGAAGTTCGTGAATTGCTGTCTAAATACGAATTTCCTGGTGACGATATTCCTATGATCCGTGGTTCTGCTTTGAAAGCACTTGAAGGAGATAAAGGGGAATATGGCGAAGAAGCAATTAACAAATTGCTTGCTGCTCTTGACTCTTATATCCCTGAACCAAAACGCGATATTGATAAGCCATTTTTGATGCCGGTTGAGGACGTTTTCTCAATTCCTGGCCGTGGAACTGTTGCTACAGGCCGTGTTGAACGTGGTGTAGTCAAAGTTGGTGAAGAAATTGAAATCGTTGGTATTAAAGCTACAACAAAGACAACTGTAACTGGCGTTGAAATGTTCCGTAAAGAATTGGATCGCGGTGAAGCAGGTGATAACATTGGTGCTTTGCTTCGTGGAACAAAACGTGAGGATATTGAGCGTGGACAGGTTTTAGCTGCTCCAGGCACAATTACGCCACATACAAAGTTTGAGGCGCAAGCGTACGTTTTAACGAAAGAGGAAGGTGGACGTCATACTCCATTTATTAAAGGATACCGTCCTCAATTCTATTTCAGAACAACTGACGTAACTGGAATTGTTGAGTTACCTGCTGGTCAAGAAATGGTTATGCCAGGTGATAACGTCAAGATGACAATTGAGTTAATTCAACCAATTGCTATGGATGAAGGACTTCGCTTCGCTATTCGTGAAGGCGGAAGAACAGTTGGATCTGGTGTGGTATCAAAAATAATTAGTTAATTATATAACTATTATTTATAAGCAAAGTGTCATCAGTTAGATGACGCTTTGCTTTATTGTGCGATGAGACCTAATGGTTTTATCGCATGTCATAATTCATTTTATGATAAGTAATTTCGTTGCACGCTAAAATGCTTGTGACGTATTTGGCAGAAGTATTTAGAATATATTTTGTCAAAATATATACGCTCTTAGCTCAATTGGTAGAGTAGCGGACTCCAAATCCGTTGGTTGGGGGTTCAAGTCCCTCAGGGCGTGCCACCCTTCCTTTCTTACCTTAAATCATCAAATGTCGAAATATTCAGAAAAAATTGATGGAATACGAAATAAATTTTTAGCTGGTATTGGTGTGCCACCTAAACAGGAATTTGTACCTGATGAATTTCAATTAGAAGCAATTCAATCAACAATTGGAGGTCATGATACACTTGTTGTAGCACCAACTGGTGCAGGTAAAACCTACATTGCGTTAAAAGCAATTGAAGAAATTGTTTCGCGTGGTAAACGAGTTGTTTATACTGTTCCTCTAAAAGCGTTATCAAATGCAAAGTATGCTGAAATGAAAAAACGCTACGAGGGTAAATTCACAGTAGGAATATTAACTGGCGATAGGAAAATTGATGGCGATAGCGATGTGGTTGTTGCAACCACTGAAATTTATCGTAATGAACTTTATCGTTATTCAGAAAATTATGGTTTGGTTGTGTTGGATGAGTTGCATTATTTGGCTGATCCACAACGCGGTCCAGTATGGGAAGAAAGTATAATTTTAGCACCACGCTCGGCCACCTTATTAATGTTATCCGCTTCAATTTCAAATTATCAAGAGGTTGCTGATTGGATTAAAAGCATTCGTGGTAAAGAAGTTAAAATTGTTCGTACTACTCATCGCCCAGTTGAGTTACGACTCGGTTTTTTACACCCTCGTTTGGGTGTTTTACCGCTTATGGATGATAAGGGCGAGACATTTACGGAAGTCGCAAATTTTTATACCCAACGTAGCGATACTTATCGTGGTAATATGCAGGGAAGATTTGGACGAGGAAACAGACGGGGATTTAGGTAATTTTCAAAGATTTCCAATTCATATTGTTACATTCTATCACAAAAAGAAAGTGGAAGGTTGGGTAATTGCAAATTATGCATTTTACAGAGTCTCAAACAAACCCTTTTAGTTTAATTGTCCTAGATAGACGCAAACTCCAAGATTCATTTCCTAAAGATGCTGATAAAAAACAAATTAATAAAATTTGTCGTGAGCAACTTCAGCTAGAGATTTGCAAATATTTGCTGGAGTATTATTCTCAATTTTTACCTTCAGCAAATTCTAAATTGTCATTAGATAACATTTCCAATTTATTTGAATTTGATAAAACCGAAAATGGCAAACCATTTATTAAGGCGCGACAGGCTATAGATGATTCTGTTCAAAATCCAATAATTAATTTTAATATTTCACATAGTAATGACTTATATGTTTGTGCGTTTAGTGAAAAAAATATTGGAATAGATATTGAATATTTAAAAAAGAAAAGAAAGTTTATTGATTTGGCGAAAGAGTATTTTTTTGAAAATGAAATTAAATATTTACTAGCGATAGATGGTGAACAACCTGAACGTTTTTATAGATTATGGACTTTAAAAGAAGCTACGTTAAAAGCCTTTGGTGGAAAACTTGCTGATGATTTATGCAATATCAATGTTGATTTTAGTGATTTAAACAAGCCAATTATTAAATATATTGGTGAACATATGGCTACTTCATGTAATGATAGTTTTAACGCAAATGTTGTGTACTTAGCTGATGGCGAATACATTTGTTCATTGGTAGAATATGATACATAAAAACTCTATTTCTCATTTAATTACTTGAAAAAAAACTCTATTTTTGCTTTACGTCCGCGCGCCTTTTTGGCGGGGTAGCTCAGTTGGTTAGAGCAGCGGAATCATAATCCGCGTGTCGGAGGTTCAAATCCTCTCCCCGCTACCAAACGAAAAGACGGCTCGATAGCCAAGTGGTAAGGCAGAGGTCTGCAAAACCTCCATTCCCCGGTTCAAATCCGGGTCGAGCCTCCAATTTTTTTTCTATACACCACACTGAAGAATTCCTCTTCTTAGCGCAGAGGAGACTTTATGTACCTATACCAAAGTTTTTAGCGAAAGGGTCCCTGTTAATTCAATGAATCGAGAGTACTACATAGCAGATATTGTCTTAGAATTAGATAAACGTGATTTATTACCGGCTATTGTTTTCCGCACCGCGCGTGCGCAATGTGATGCAGACGTTTTAAAGGCGGCAAATAATAGAATGCTTGCCCTGTCAATTCCCAAACAAAAGGCACTTAAAGAAGCTGTACATGAAATTGCCCGTAATTATGAGATGGAAATTGATTTAATCACTACTCATCCTCATTATAATAGTTTGATAAAGACAGGTATTGGCGCCCATCATGCTGGACAGCTTTTGATGTGGCGTTTACTGCTTGAAGAATTAATGTCGCGTGGTGTTTTACGTTTACTTTGTGCGACTGGAACTGTGGCGGCCGGTGTAGATTTTCCAGCGCGTACAGCAATTGTAACTGCACATACGAAACGTGGTGCAGAAGGATATAAAAAACTTCTATTTACTGAATTTCAACAAATGTCCGGGCGTGCCGGGCGTCGTGGAAAAGATACGGTTGGCTTTTGTTTGGCTGCTCCATCAGTATTTTGTGATGCGCGTGAATTTGTAAAACTTTCAAAATTACAGCCTGAACCCTTGATTTCATCATATTTTCCAAGTCCAAGTACTGTGTTAAATTTATTGCGTTATCGTAATGTTGATGATTTGCGTTTTACGATTGAGCGAAGTTTGGCAAGTTATACGGATAGAAAAAGGGCAACGGTTTTTGATAAAGAAGCTGAAGAAGTTGCAAGTAAAATGAAAGAGCATGAACATTCATTGAAGAATGCAGGTGAAGGACAACATAAAGAAGATATACAACGTGCCTTAACGAAATTAACAAAAAAACATAAACGCTTAGT
>JAVBQZ010000074.1:0-2535 GCA_031548505.1 Bdellovibrionota bacterium
ATAAACTAAAGGCAAAGTTGCGAATAATTTAAGAGGCAAAATTATGAAACTTATAATTGTGCGACATGGGGAAACAAATGCAAATAAGAATAACCGTTTTTATGGTGGTATGGATGCTCCTCTGAATGAAGAAGGAATAAAACAGGCACAAGAAGCCGCGAAGTTATTGGAAAATTATGACTATGACGTGATCGTAACAGCTCCGTTACGCAGAACAAAATCAACTGCAGAAATTATAAATATCAATGGTAAAGAAATTGTACTTGATGGAATTTTTGTAGAAAGGAAATCAAGCTGTTCACTTGCAGGAAAGCCTCTGGATTCAATAGATTACAAATTATTCTGGAACTACGATGCCAATTCAAATTGCGGATATGATGATATGGAAAAGATGCAGGATTTCGTAAATAGAATAAAAGAGGGGATTGATAAGATTAAAGAGAAATATAAAGATAAAAAAGTGTTACTTGTTTCAAGCAGAGGGACATATAGAGCATTATATGTGTTGAAAAATGGAGTTCCAAATGGAGGCGATTTATCAAGCATAGATTTTGCGAATGGTTCAATCGAAGAATTTGAGTTTTAATTTTCAAACTTTTTCAGATATTTTTACAGTCCCAAAGTTTTTGTTTACCATTGCTATCGGTAATTCCCAAGACAGCGTCCCAGGGGATAACACAGTCATAATATTCTGGCCCAAATTTTAATGGAACTTTTATGCTATTTTTATCATGTTCTTGTGGAAATCTAAAAAGTGCACTGACTTTTAATGTTAATACATTTTGATTTTTAAAATTTGAAGGGATATCAACATCAGGGTTTGAAGTATCAAGATGAATAAGTACGTGGTCACCAGCGAGAGCATTAGTGAAGTATTTTATTTTTTGTTGCGTTGTTAGGTTAATGAGGTTATTCATAAAACAGGTGAATGTACAAATATCTAAGCAAGCTAATATCTCGCATATGAAGCAATGGGAGCGAAGTGAAATATAAAGAACTAAAGACTTATTACATCAATAATAGGTAAGTAGTTTTTAGAAAAAACTCACGGACATTGTTTTCTTTTAATCGATTTATCAAAAAATGTACACAAAGATTTATAATAAAAATCTATAATTAAGAATCTCTATCTTATACTCTAGTTATATATGCCAATTAAAAAATCTAATAAGCAAGAGAAAATGCAGAAAGTTCCAGACCTGACTTTTAAAATGGTTTTTAAAATTTATTCCAGACTTTTCAAATATATTAAGCCATATCTTACTTTGTTTCTTATAGCTGTCATATTGATGTTTGTTTATGGGGCCACAGAAGGTGGTATTCCGATTTTTATTAAGTTTGCGTTAGATAGAATTTTCGCTGAAAAGAATGAGTCATATTTATATGCACTTCCGATTGCGCTTGTAATTTTTGGATTATTGCGTGGTATACTTGGATTCTTAGAGAATTATGTTTCAGAATTAGTTGGTACGCGTATTATTCACGATGTTAGATCAGAATTGAATTCGCATATTATGTCTCTTTCGGCGGTATATTTTGAACGACAGTCGAGTGGTAATTTAAGCGCACGAATGTTGAATGATACCAATGCAGTGCGCTCAATGTTAACTGATAATGTTTCTTCTCTTTTTCGTGATGCTGTAAAGATAGTTGGTTTATTTAGTGCCGCCTTATATTTAGATTGGAAATTTGCCTTAATAATTTTTGCTACACTCCCGGTAGGAATGTATCCAGTAATTCTATTTGGGCGACGTGTACGTCGTTTTGCAAAACATGGTTTAGGAGAATTTGCTAATTTTACTTCAATTTTTCAAGAAAGTATTATTGGGTTAAAAGTTATTCAAGCGTTTGGATTAGAAGATTTTGCACGCGCCCGTTTTGATAATATAAATGATAAAATGGTGCAGTTACAGCTAAAGATGGCGAAGTATAAAGCACTGAGTAATCCGACAAATGAAATGGTTGCAATGATAGGTGTAGCAATTATTATTTGCATTGGTGGAGTTAGCGTTTTACATGGTGAAAGGACGGGAGGTGATTTTATTGCTGTTGTGATCGCAATGTTTTTAATTTATGACCCATTCAGACGTATTAGTAAAACACAAACAGCAATTCAGGCAGGGACTGCATCGGTTGAGCGACTTTTTGAAATTTTAGATACTAAGCCGGTAATTTTTGATAAACCAAACGCTATTTCTGAAAAAATTATTTTTCCGACAATTGAGTACAGAAATGTTTCTTTTTCTTATTCTGATGGGACACTTGCTTTAAGAAATATTTCATTTAAAGTTAATGCGGGTGAAACGGTAGCGTTAGTTGGGATGTCTGGCGGTGGAAAATCGTCAATTGTAAATTTGCTCCCACGCTTTTATGATCCGCAAAAAGGTGGAATTTACATAAATAATATAGATATTCGTGATAGAACGCTTGCTTCATTGCGTGAAGCAATGGCTAATGTAAATCAGAATACATTCTTATTTAATGATACAATTTATAATAATATTTTGTATGGACGTTTGGATGCAACACGTGAAG
>JAVBQZ010000035.1:0-5360 GCA_031548505.1 Bdellovibrionota bacterium
CATGGATTACACAGATTAACACGGAATATACAATATACTCCTGCTTATAATGAAATAAGAACTCTTTACCGAGAAAACTCAAACAGCAGAAGTACATTTTCCCCTAAATACAACACTTATAACCTCTTTTGTCATAACCAACTAGCTAAGTTATATAGCAAGCAACGGATAAGAATGCCCGTATTATAAAAATTGTTTTGGTAGATGAGATTTAACTCTCGCCAGTAATGTCAAATTTTTAAAAACATTATTGGCGAGAATTAAGATAAAGCGTTTTATTTTTTCACGTCAGTTTTCAACTTTCAACAAAAGAAAGGAAGTTACGATCATGGCAAAACGAAAAGAACAATCCACATTCCCACTCGTTTTGGTTGTCCATAACGGGAAAGGAAAAGTATTTTTGGGGAAGAACGAAGAAGGTAAATTTTACCTCCCAACGCGCGAATTCCCCGGTGGCAAAGAAGAGCTGTTCTTTATTCTCTCGGCAATTTATGATTGGTGCCAGGAGAATGCCGAAAAGGACTACTACGTCACATTCCCGTATGACATAAAACTCGTCCCTTATCTCAACGGAACAATTGCTGTCATTCGGGTGATTGACAAAGATTATTCTGCGGAGATGGTGGAATATTCCGACGAGGAATATTTGTCCAAAACGTTTGGCTACTCTCGCGAACTTAACAGTTCACGAACCGGCGATTTAATCGCGGTGGTTGCTCACCACATCGGCATTCCGGCTGATAAAGTGACAAGGTCGTACGCTCACGCTGCAGAACGCCAAATCAACTATGATATGGCAGAGGCGGTGAACAACGGCTGATCCTTCTATACCAAGTTCATAGTATCGCTAAAACTTGAGTATTTTAATCGCGTGACTTGCAACCCTGCTCGTCACGTGGTTAATTTTTTTAGGTTTTATATCTTAATTCTCCCTTATTTTTCTAATTGCAAAAATAGTTTTTAAAACCATTTTTTGTATAGTTCGTTATAATTATAGAATATAATAAAAATTCTTTATGAAGCTGACTTATTTATAAATATATTATATAAATTTCTGCTTTCTTTATATCATTAAAACAAATACTAGGTATTTTTTGAAGCCCATAAATTTTAGAAAAATTAACTAACTAAAAAAGAGATTATCAATATTATTATGAAATCTGATTTCCATATACATAGCATAAATAGCGGACATGCTTACGGAACAATTTATGAAATTGCCAAACAGGCCGAAGAAAAAGGACTTCTGGTCATTGCAATTACCGATCATGGGCCATCCTATATAGGCACCACTGGAGGCTTCGTACATTTTAATATGAGTAATCGAAATCCGAAATATATTGATGGAGTTAGAGTTTTATGGGGAGCAGAATTAAACTTAATCAACTTTGATGGGAACATAGACTTAGAGGAAAAAATACTTAAAAATTTAGATTTCGTACTATTAGGCTTACATGACAGAACCCCATATCAAGATGCGGGAAAGGAAAAAAACACAATGGCTTTCTTAAAGGCGATGGACAACCCTTACATTCAGGCCATCGCCCACCCTGTAAACCCATCTTTTGAATACGATGAAATACAAGTAATTAAAAAAGCAATTGATAAGGGGTTATATCTTGAATTTAATTTAGGGTGGTTTTTAAAAACCTGCGAAACACATTTTGATAAACACAAATTATTGGTTGATATGGTAAAAAAATACCATGGCAAATTAATCATTTCTTCAGATGCTCACTTTTTACATGAAATCGGAGATGATTCTATTTTAAAGAAATATGAGAAAAAACTGGAAATCGACCCAAAAATAATTTTTAATTCTTTTTTAGAGGAAAAATATTTAACAGAAAATAATGACTGATATAACATCTTACAGCTGTAAAGAATGCAATAAAACTCATGAAATAAACATGTCAGAATTTTTCTATGGAGACACTGGTGAACCATTTAAAAAATTAATAAAAAAATATAATCATAAATTTTCGATTATTGGCGATGTTCAAACTATTAAAGCTTCAGAAAATATTTTAGATATACTGGGAGATCATCAAATTATTTGTTTGAATAATGATAATAATTTTTTAGAACCAACAATTGAAAATGCTAACAAACTATTTAACTTAGTTGAAGGTTCAGAATTATTGATTGCAGTTGGGACAGGTACAATTATTGATCTGGTAAAATATGTTGCTTTTAAGAGATCATTACCTTACGTAATTTTTTTTACAGCCGTTTCTATTAACGGTGTCGCGTCAAATAAATCTGTTATTATAGAAGGAAGTAAAAAAATCACATATACCGTATCTAACCCAATTATGACTTTATGTGATGAAGAAGTAATTAATAATTCTCCGAGGTTAATTAATAGTTATGGCTACGCAGACATCATCTGCGTCCCTTTTTGTATATCTGATTGGAAAATTGCGGCTCAGGTATCTAAAGAACATTATTGCAGTTTACCATTTTCTTTATGGGGGAAATATAAAAGTATCCTATCTGAAAACGGTTTTTCAAATAGAAAGCAAATGTCTGAGGTTTCATTTGCTATGGGAGTATCTGCTTCTGTTGCGGGAACCTCCTTCCCTCTTTCTGGCGCCGAGCATCTTATTTCATATTATCTGGATGAATTTAATAGGCTCAATAATTTACCTCAACAAGCGCATGGATTACAAATAGGAATTGCAACAATTATAGTCGCGGCATTATACGAAAAAGCAATATCTAAATCTTTTTGCTTTAACAAATTAAACGGAACTTTAAATTTTACTCCTTATATCCCAATTGAAAATTTAAATGACATTCAAAAACTTGAGCATATTATAAAAAATAATTTTACTAACTATCAGAAAGCAAAAGAAGTTCTAGATAATTTGTCCCCTTTACCAACGGCCTCTAATATCAAAGAATTATTAAAACAATCCGGCATTTCAATTTTCCCTCTCCTATATTCAAAGGAAGTCCTTGCAGATGCAATCCTTTATGCAGCGGCTTTAAGAGATAGATATACTATTCTAAATGTTTTTCTCGATAGCGGAAATCTTGACTGTAAATCAGCATTAAATTTAGTGGAGGATTTTTTATGTTAAAACCTTCTTCGATTGAAGTACATCCAACAGAAACTTGTAATTATAATTGTTTATTCTGTCCCAATGTACATTTGAGAAATAATTTTTCACATATTGAAAAATTAACCATAAATAAGAAAATATTATTTAATATTATTGATGATTGCGAGACCATAGGTGTTAAAAGGATATCTTTTTCTGGCGGAGGAGAGCCTTTACTCAATCTATATGTCCCAAAAGCAATAAATTACGCGAGAAAAAAAGGGATATTTACTAAATTAGTTACTAACGGATATTACCTTAATAGAATTAAAAATTTTGAAAATATAAATGACCTAAGAATAAGCATTAATGCTTGTGATAAAGAAACATTTAAGATTGTTTGTGGATTTGATGGGTTTGACACGGTTATCGCAAACTTAAAACAGCTATTTAATCATGCTTCTAAAAATAATTTTCCAAATACTTCTCTAAGTTATCAAATCACTTCTAAGAACTGTACAAATCTAGAAAAAATAATTGAGATTGGGGAAAAATATAAAATCGGATCTATTTTGTTTGAATTTCCGTATTCAGTTCAAGAAAATTTAAGATGCAATAACCAAGAAGATATTTTAAATAAAATAGAAAATATTTCCCAGGAGAAAACAAACACTCGCATAATATTTTCTAGAGAAAGTATTAGCTACTGCAAAAATTTCGATAAATGTGCTGTCCCTTTTCACAAAATTACCATTTCAGGCAGTGGAAAAGTTTTTCCGTGTTGCCAAACGGCAGATTATTTAGGAGAGAAATACAGGCAATTTGCGCTAGGAGAAATAACTCCTCAAAGGAGCTTGTTTGATATTTTATCAGATAAAAAAACATTAGAAATTATTAACTCAATGGATATTTCTACCTGTCCTGAATGTATTCCAAGTGAGCTTAGAATAAATAACGATTTCAATAAAAAATTAGATTTAGTTGCTTGAGAAACTAAACTTAAAAATAAAACTATTCTACACCTTTTTACTTACTCAGACTTCAAAAAAGTTAAAAAATACTGGATTTTTAGTATGTATTACAACATATCCAGCGGATCTACATCAAGTACTACACGCATTGTATTTTCTTTCCTATTTAATTTTTGCCGATTTTGTTCATGATATGCGCTAAGCGAACCTGCAATATGCGACAATGTTTTTGCTGATTGGCATTTAATTAAAAAATGAAATCTAAATAAATTATCTATCTTTTGAATTGGTGCAGGGGCATGCCCCAAAATTACAAAGTCATACAATTTTGCAGAGGTTTCATTTTCTCTCGGTACTTCAATCGCTTTAGCTTGTTTCGCGATATTGCTACATAGTGTAACAATTTCCTTCAACTTCCCTGCATAATTTTCTGTCAGAGCTAAATCAGTCCCGCTAATAATCACGCGCAATAAACGCCCAAATGGCGGATATTTTAATACCTCTCTAAATTTGAGCTCTGCATTTGCAAAACTCCTAAAATCGTTTTTTTGCACCGCCTCAATAACCGAATGTTGCGGCAAACGTGTTTGAATTATCACACGTCCTTCTTTTTTCGCACGCCCTGCACGCCCACTCGCCTGCAATAACGTTTGAAACACGCGTTCATTCGCACGAAAATCAGGGAAATGTAGCCCCACATCAGCATCAATTACTCCCACCAAAGTCACATTTGGTAAATCATGCCCCTTCGCTATCATTTGCGTTCCGATTAAAATATCCGCTTCGCCACAACGCATATTCGACAAAATATTTTTATAACTATCTTTCTTTGTTGCCGTATCTCTATCTAAACGTGCAATGCGCGCTTGTGGAAATAATTTTTGTAGCTCTTCAAAAATCTTCTCCGTTCCGCCACCACGTTGTCGTAATAACCCTATCTTTTTTTCTAACTTTTCCTGCTTCGTTAAATTATTATGTTCAATTCTCGTAAAATCGTCATTGCGACAAATATTACAATGCGTTTCTGCAACACGCTCATAATTACAATAGTGACAAACCAGATGATTATCTTTTTTATGATAGGTCAATGACACCGAACAATTAGGACATTGTAAAACTGTACCGCAGGAATCACATTGCAAATAACTGGCGAAACCACGCCGATTATAAAGTAAAATACACTGTTCACCTTTACTCAAATTATCTTCGATTTCTTGTTTTAATTGCGGCGAAATATTTTCAGACGGTAATTCATTTTTCGCAATTTGATTTAAGTCCACAATTTCAATTTTTGGTAAAGCTCGCCCCGTCACTCGCTCAGGCAATTCCAATAAATGATAAT
>JAVBQZ010000071.1:0-23841 GCA_031548505.1 Bdellovibrionota bacterium
GAGAGTTGAAAAAGCGCTTGCACGTGAATATGTTGATCGTGAGAAAATGCAAGTTAGAAGTTTTGGGAAAGGAAACCCAATAGATACCAACAAAACAGAAAAAGGGCGCGCAAATAATAGGCGTGTAGAAATAGTAATAGAAAATCCGAGATATAATGGTATTGCTTTTAATGAAAAGAAATCGGTTGAGAAAACAAATTATGCGCCGACAACTGTTCGTCGTGTTACGTATAAAGAAGATTTAACGCCCAAAACACAAGGAACGCCCACTATGACGCCTACTTCAACTATTAGTGGTACGCCTGCGACAAGCATCAGAGATGTTTGGTTGCCAATTGAATAGTTGAATTCACGCTAAAAACCTTTGTTTGATTAGTCACGTAGGGTACATTTTATTTATTTAATGCACCCACAACGTGACATTTGTTCCCAGCGACGCAAATCCCCAGCACATTCTACAACACGCGAATATCTTCCTTCTCAATTATCCGCTCGCAATAATGACAACGGATTGAACCGCTATCTTTATTGACGAGATGAAATCGAGTTGGCAAATGTTCGGCCTCGGCATTGGTAATGCATTTGGGGTTATTGCACAGTACGAGGTTGACTAATTCATCCGGGAGCGTGGGATTGTATTTTTCAACAACCTTACCCTCACGAATGATGTTAATCTTTGCTTCCGGTACGATCAGCGCGATTCGCTTTAAGCGTTCGGCATCAAAAAAATCTTCGATTTTCAAAATGCCTTTTCGCCCCATTTTCTTACTCGTCAAGTAATTGCCGAGTATGAACGTTTCGCCGAATTGCTCCAGCCCTAAAATGCCAGCCACTTTGAGTAGCCAATCGGGAGGGATGTGATCGATAACAGTGCCGTTGATAATCGCGGCAACTAACACAGAGTTATTTTCTTCGTGACTCATGGCATCCTCCCTATTGGATTAAGTTTAGTAAATCACAGATGATTGCTTGCCTGACGTACACGCCATCGTGCGCTTGCTGAATGTAGTAAGCGTATGGAGTGTTATCAATTTCAAGATCAATTTCCGTGACACGAGGAAGTGGGTGCAAAATGCGCAGGTTTGGTTTGCAACCTTTCAGCATTTCGGACTTGAGGATGTAGGCGTTCTTAAAACGCTCATACTCCAAAGGATCGGAAAATCTTTCCTTTTGGATGCGAGTCATATAGACGATATCGCTTTGGGCGATAATGTCATTGGTGAACTCGGTGCATTGTTTATAAGCAATGCCGCGCTCGTCGCAAAAATGTCTCTGCTCTTTCGGCATTTGCAGCTCTTCAGGAGCAACAAAAGTGAAAGTCGGAGAAAAATGCGAAGTTCCGACAACCAAAGAATGTACTGTGCGACCATATTTCAGATCACCAACGATTGTAATTCTCAAGTTGTTTAGGCGTTTCTGCGTTTTCAAAATCGCATACAAATCCAACATGGTTTGTGAAGGATGTTGATTTGCGCCGTCGCCTGCATTAACTACGGGGATGCCGTACTGTGAGGCGATCTCGGCAGCATAACGTGCAGAGCCATCGAGGAAATGCCGTAGAATGATAAGGTCTGAGTAGCCGGCATACATCCGTATCGTGTCGCCTAAGGATTCGCCCTTAACAACACTAGATGCGGAAGCATCGCTGAACCCAACAGTTTGTCCACCTAACCGGTAAACAGCTGTTTTGAAACTATCACAGGTCCGCGTGGATGCTTCATAGAAAAGAACAGCAATAACTTTTCTATTTAAAAGCAATGGGGCTTGCAGTTCTGGCTCTGAAGCCAAATTGGAACGCTCAAAATGTTGAGCGTTGTCGAGAATACGCAAGATATAATTCTTATCGCATTCTGCAACAGAAATTAACGCTTTCGTTTTCATAGAACATCCTTTCCGGGTGTCGTTGGGAAGTGAAGTAACTCCTTTTATTTTCTCTTCTACCAAAATTATGTGAAAACCATTCCGTGAATTCAACGTATGAAGCTATATGTGGAAGGATCAAATATGTCAATTTTGCCCACAAATTATTGTGCAAGTTTTAGAGGTTTGGATATTTGATATGGTGAGAAAAGGTGGCGAGAGAAAAACTACGAGACGCGCCTACTACTGTTGTAGCAGGGCGTCTCGCTTAAAACCTTGGGATTGGCATAATCTACACTAAGGGTAACATATCGGCTATGTTACCATGCCCATTACTAACTGCAAGCCGCATAGCGATTTTACCGCTTTTGGTTCGCAGTGTTGTATCAGCTCCTGCATTGAGTAGTAACTCAACTATGTTAATATGCCCTTTCTGTGTTGCCCAATGTAAAGGACTTTTACCCTCTATGTCTTGAAGGTTGGGATCAGCTCCTGCGTCGAGTAATAACTCAACCATATGAGCATGACCTTTTTGTGCTGCCCAATGTAAAGCAGTTCTGCCATTCTTATCTTGAAGATTAGGATTGGCTCCAGCTTTAAGCAGCATTTCGGTAACACCGGAATCGCCAGTTTCAGCACAACAAATCAAAGGCGACCGTTGGCAAGAGTCTTGCACATTAACGTCGATTTTTGATCGGAGCAGGAGTTTAATAATTTTATCGTTCCCTTTCCAAATTGCTGTATGTAAGGCGACATTGTTATTATGTCCTCTCAGATTGGGATCCGCTCCTGTTCCGATAAGGGCTTTAACCGCATCGATACAGTTTTTTCTAATTACATGGCACAGCATGGTATCGTATCTTCTATCTCCAATTGGTATTTGGAGATTAGGATCTGCTCCCGCCTGAATAAGTAACAACATCGCTTCAGTCCACGCACCTTTGTTCAGCGTTAGATGTAAAGCGGTCTTGTCATGCTTATTTTTCAGGTTGAGATTGCTACCAGCATCGATAAGTATCTTAGCAACGTCAAAATACTTATAATAGACCGCTATATGTAAAGCGGTATTGCCATGCGGGTCCTGGATATCCAAATCAACGCCGGCTTTGATCAGCATTCTGATCATGTTATAGCGTTTGTATTTGACTGCAAAATGCAGCGGAGCTTTGCCATATCCATTCATGTTCTGTAAGTTCGGGTTAGCCCCTGCTTCAAGCAACATCTCGGCTATTCTTTCATGTTTATGATTAATAGCCAGCTGTAAAGCGGTGCAACCACGACCGTACATACTTCGCAGGTCCGGATTGGCTCCAAACCGCAGTAGTATTTGAACTAATTTGATATCTCCATGAAATGTTGCCCAGTATAAGGCAGTACGATCATTCCTGTCTCGATGTAAGTTTGGGGCTGCTCCTGTTTTAAGGAGTGCCTCAACCACATTTGCTAAACCATTCTTAGCTGCCCAAATCAGAATCGGCTGCTCATCAACAAGTGCCATCTCTGACAAATGTCCATTTTCAATTTCGCTGAGCAATTCTGGTAATGATGTCGGTGACATGTAACTCTCGCTTTCTAGGGTATTGTCCCCTATCAAAAACAATTTGCCGGTATCTAGTACACAAGAGACGAGGAAAACGTTTCCCTTGAATATACTCTTGATACTTTTTTATTATTCGGCGAAATTGTTAATCACTGTGTGAAAGGGAGAGAAAAACGCTTTCTCTTAGCCACCCCTTCGCTAAATTAATTTGAGGATTGATTTAACAAAGGAGTGGATTCTCACTTCTACTCATATGTCTTTTAATCTACGGCTCATATCACGGTTTTTATAAAAATACAATATTTGTGTATGAATTGGCTTGATGTTTAGGGAAAGTGCTGAAAAATCAAGGGGAGGACTTCAAAAAGAGCCTTAACAATTATAATTAATAGACTCAATCTCAATTTATCGCTTGAGGGAGGAGTAAGGAATTGTGCATTACGTATAGGCCCATAATTGCCACTTAAAACAAAAACTAAAATACTTGGAAAGTCAAATAAGCTAACTACAACGGCATATTTCCATGTTTGCGATTGTGACTTGGGTTTTCGACTTTTTTATTTTGTAAAGCCGAAAGGTAATGAATTAATATTTCGCGAGTTTTAGCCGGCTCAATGATGTCATCAATATAACCTAGCTCTGCTGCCATTTTTGGATTTGCAAACTGTTCTGTGTATTGCTTTGTATATTCTTTGCGTTTCTCCTCAGGATTTTCCGCGCTTTCAATTTCATGTTTAAACAAAATATTTGCTGCACCTTCCGGTCCCATGACTGCAATTTCTGCCGTTGGCCAAGCAAAGACTGCGTCTGCACCCAAATGTGTTGAACAATATGTCCCGCCATATGCTTTGCGTAAAATTACAGTTAGTTTTGGAACGGTTGCTTCACAATATGCATACAGTAGTTTCGCCCCATTCCTGATGATACCGTTATGTTCTTGCTCAACGCCAGGTAGACAACCCGGAACATCAACCAAATTTACGAGCGGAATATTGAACGCATCACAAAAACGTATAAAGCGGGCACCTTTGATTGATGCATTAATATCGAGGCAGCCTGCGAGGTTGCGTGGTGAATTTGCAGTGACGCCAATAGTGCATCCATTTAATTTAGCAAAACCAACAACTAGGTTCTGTGCAAAAGCTGGAAAAATTTCTAGAAATGATCCTGCATCAATGATTCCGTTAATGACTTCTAGAATATTGTAAGGGCGACTGCTTTCTAGTGGAATAATATTATTCAGTGCTTCAATATGTTCAGCATCTTCAGTTGGAACTTCAGTAAGTGGTGCCGGAGTTAGGTTATTGCTTGGTAAGTATGCTAGTAAAGTTTTTAGCCAATTTAATGCACTTTCATCATCTGCACATTTCATTGCGCAGACTCCTGATTTCGTTGTGTGGACTTCGGCACTCCCAAGTTCCTCCATCGAAATATCTTCATTAGTTGCAGTTTTTAGAACTTGTGGTCCAGTGATAAACATATGGGAAGTGTTTTCAACCATTATAATGAAGTCTGTTATCGCTGGAGCATAAACAGAGCCACCGGCGCAAGGTCCCATAATTAAACTAAGTTGCGGAATGACGCCACTTGCAAGCGTGTTTTGTAAGAAAACTTCTGCATACGCTCCAACTGCGCTGATACCTTCTTGAATACGGGCACCACCGGAATCGTTTAGTTTTACAAAAGGTGCGCCGTTCCGTATGGCTTGTTTTAAAATATTAGCAATTTTTTTTCCGTGCATTTCACCGACAGAACCACCCATGACTGTAAAATCCTGCGATGCGATATAAACAGTACGTCCTAAAATTTTACCAAAACCGGTAATTACTCCATCGCCAGGAATAACTTCGTTATCTGTAGCAAAGTTGCTGTGTCGTGAAGTCACGAATTCACCGATTTCAATAAATGTTCCCTTATCAAATAGAAAATTGATTCGTTCACGTGCGGTCATTTTCCCGCGTTTATGCTGGGCAGATATACGGTTTTCGCCACCGCCAAGATAAAGTTTTTGTTTAATCTGTTTTAAATCATCGAGTTTCATAGATATTATAGTTGGTTTCCTTGATTTTTTACGTATCGATTACGTAATACATAATAGGCAGTGTTTAGAATGATGACAGCAATTCCATTAATTTTCTTTCTTTGAATATTCCGGAAATTGTAGCAGTCATTGAAGTATTTAATGCACGTTGAATATCTTTAACTTCGGCAGTTGGTTGTTCAAATCGCCCTTTGCCGGAATAACGCCCTGAGAAAATTCGTTTATCATCTGGCCCTATAACTTCAATCCAAATTTCTGCTTTTGATTCCAATACAACAGGCAAGGTATTTTTAACATCAACATTCCAAGTACGGATTTCGCCTTTTAAAATTACCGGCGCGCTATTGTTAACGTTAAAGCCTGCATTAGTAAAAGTCCTGCGCAAAACATCTTCAACTTCTTCGCTTACAGAATTTGCTGGTTGTGCATAATTATCGTAATTTTTTACAATATAACTTCCAGCCCGTAAATCCTTGAAAAAACCGATAGTGATACTCGGTTGTATTGTAAATTCTGGTGCAGTAATTTGTGGTTCAGGAATAGTTGTTAGTTGAATTGTCTTATCAAGCGGTGCGACACAAGAGGTGATGGTTAGAAAAAAAATTATTGAAATGTATAGTTTATTCATAAATTTAAAAAAAATATTAATTCATAATGTAACTTGATTATGCATTGTTAGAACACTCCGTTTACACCAACCATTGTTTTTACTGCTTGTGCTTTTTGCTGGTTTGTTAAAGGTAAATTTAAATCATAGTATGAAACATTTGCTTGTAATTTTAGGAAGCTACCAATCAAATAATAATTATATGCTAAGGAATATTCAAAAGAATCCCTAGATTTTGCGATGTTTTTATCCCAATTAAATCCAGCAAAACGAAATGCAATCTCCTGTTCTTTAGGTATAATAAAATACCCAAGTTGGGTATAATATCCTAAATTGCGGTTATCGTCTGCTCCACCAAAATCAGCAAAGTTCATAATAAATTCATTTTGCCATGAAAACCCTTTATATTTTATGCCGAAATCGACTGCACCATTTAATATGGTTGCTTTTCCTCTTTTAATTGTGCCATTGGCAAGAAATGGATGAATTAAATCGGTTTCTAATCGTCCAACAGTTGCGCTAATTCCGGTTGTCCACTCCAGTTCATTGCTAAAGTCCCTGTCGCCTTCATCATGTCGATCATAATTTGCACTTGCCGCACTTACCCCTAACAATCCTAGAAGATATTTATCACTATTTCCGTTTTCATCCCCGTTCCCATTTAAAACCCCAGTTGTCCAAATATATTTAGTACTTTTCCCGTCATTTGTGTTTTCACTTTGTCCAATAATACCTATGTTTCTTTCTTCCAGATGTGCCGTGCTTGTCCAAAAGTGGTTTATTGTTTTCGCGCCATTTTGAACTTTTACGTTTCCAAAATCAGCATTCAATATCGCAAGTGGAAGAGATTTGGAAATGAACTGTCCATCATTATCATGTATTCCATTTTGTAAACCAAAGGGAACCATTTGTTTACCGACTCTAATTTTTGCTCGATTATTTGGGGAGTTCCATTGAATCCATGATTCCAAAAGTCTCATGTCATCTGCCGAGTCGTGATCGGAAAAATCGTGAATTAATGTTAGATCGCAATCGTCAATTCCGTATTCGGTAAAAAAACTAAAACGTTTGTTTTCAAAATTACCTGCTATAACGAAAGTTGCATGTGCAATGTCAAAAGAATTTGAATTAGAAACATTATTGCCTTCTGTATCTGTCAGTTGATTTTTATGGGCGTTAGTAAAAGAAGTATTAGAAAAATAAGTCGCGATTTCGGTACGTAGTTTTAATTCAAAGCCAATGTCTGTTTGTTCAATTTTTGTTCCGTTATCATAATATATTTTAGTGTCAGCGTAGGAAACAGTTGCTTGTACGATAAGTAGAAGTAAAAAAGATAATAGTTTGAAAAACAGTTTGGGAAATAGTCGTAGTGAATTCATGTCCATAAAGATTACATAATATTAGCAGTCAGTCCAATTGAATTTGTTTCTATTCTCATAAAAATACGGGATTGTAACGACTTATTATAATTTATGTTTTTGAAATATTTTAGTTAAATGATAGAAAGATCGTAATTGAAACAATAACATTTCCAATTGGTTTTTAATATTAGTTTTTTTAGGTTTTACTAATGTCACAGTTAATTGCAAGCAACACACCAACAAATACAAATTTAAACGATAAATCAACCAAAAATGATCTTAATAGGTTAAATTTACCACAAGCGCAAAATAATGTGGGAGTAAAAGGTGGTTTAACAGAACGAGAGGCGCAGTTAGACAAATGGACTAGTGATTTTTGTGGATTTATTCAGAAACAGGCGAAAGGTAGCAAACCAGTTTTAGTAGTGTTTTGTGAGAACCATACTAATCCTACCGAATTAGCCACTCAAATACAAATGGTTAGCAATCTTAGTACTGGTTTTTTTGGTAGCAATGGGGTTAACTATTATGTTGAAGTAAGTGAGGGGAATTTAGAGAAGTTTAGGCAGAGAAGTTTAAGTGAAAGAAACACGAGTATTGGTAGTATTGTGATACCAATAGCAGATGCTCTAAATTTTAATCTTATAGCTGCTGATCCTTATAATACCGGTCAATATTCCGATGCACAAATGATGGGCGAATTATTTAATCGTCGTGATGAAGCTATAATAAATAAGGTCGCGGAAGGAAATAAAAATGCCATACTATCGGTTGGAGCTACGCATGCTAAAGCCATTATTTCTGATAGTGTTCTTAATCAAAAATACACTGTAATACCTGTTTTTCTTTCTCCAAAATTAGATAGGAGTTTGCAAGCTAATCCTCAGGTGCAAAGTGCTTGTGATTGGTATAATAACCCACCACAAGGTGGACTTGAAGAAAATCGTATGCCGCAAGGGGCGTATTCAAAACCAGAACCTTGGAAAATGATTCAAAGAATGTTTTCGCCGGAAGAGCAAATAAGAATCGGCTTTAAGTTAGATCCTCATTGTAGAAATGTTGAACAGTTAAAAAGGAATTTGGAAAATTACGATAGTAGTTTGCATCAAACATTTGGGAATATTTATAATAAGTAGGTGTGATGTTACTTAGCAAGATTTAAGAGATGGGATAAAATAAGGAGGAGCGGAAAAGTATTCAAGTTTTATTATTTAGTTATATAATTTTTTCCTTTTTTTAGTTTTTCTTTTTGGTTATTTAAATACGACCGACTTCAGTCTTTCCTTAACTATGCTTTTATTGGCTATGAGTTAGGTTTGCCTATTGGCAAATATCCAAATAACCTGTTTTGCCTCGAATACTTTTCTGCCCCTTATTAAAAATTTTTTGTTTTTAATAAGGGGAAAATTGTAAAATTCTACCCCATTTATTTTTTTGGTTATTTAATTTTTTGCAAAAATAAATAATTCACTATATTTATGCGCTTTTATATAAAAAAAGTTCCCTCTCTTGTATTTTTTAAATTATATAATATAACTAATGATATTTATTGCTAAAATTATTCTATAAGTATTCTTCACCTTCATTTTTATTTTCAAGCTTTCTTGATTTTTTTAGTCGAAATTGA
The DNA here is from genome assembly GCA_031548505.1 of Bdellovibrionota bacterium. GTDB lineage: Bacteria > Bdellovibrionota_C > UBA2361 > SZUA-149 > JAITKM01 > JAITKM01. The sequence goes on from JAVBQZ010000071.1 coordinate 9,037, forward strand.
TACCTTAATAGAGTTCCCATTGTAGGGAATGTTTATAAAATGTTTTTCAGTAAAAGTATCGGATATTTTTGCTGAGAAACAGTAGTATTTAGGTTTTTTCCACTGCAGTGAATGGTTTGAATATTTAACTTGGGCTTTGGTGTGGGGGAGCTCAATTCCTTTAAACCAGTAAATATTCAAAAGTGCATTGTGCTTTATGAAAACGAGGGCTCTTTTCTGCTTTTCACAAAACAGAAAGATGAACGATTAGGTTTCACAATGTGTAAACGGCATCACATTGTGTATTAAAAGCCCGCCATTGGCACCTTCTCGAAAATCCCCTGTGCTTAAAGATAACGATGACCTTCACTGCAGTGTTTTACATATTGATAGATGAGAGTTGTTATAAACTTTTCATCTTTAAAAGATTCGGAATAAGGGATATTTTTATCAAACGTAAAAATGTTCCTTTATTCTGAATCGTAAAACATTTTTAATTAAGGGCTAATAAATTTTCGCCTTAATTTCTAGGTTAAAAATTACTGTTTCTCACCAATCTTTCTAAGGCAAAGCTAGATTCTATCTTCATTCCCCCAAATTTTAAAATTAAATTGTGAAATATTTCATTATCCTATAACCGCCCGTCAAAATTTTTAAACTCTAACATTTTAAATTAAATGAAAAATATTATTTTAACGGGAGTACGTCCAACCGGCAATTTGCATATCGGACATTTAATTGGTGCCTTGCGTCCAAACGTGAATTTGCAAAATGAAGGTGATTACGAGAAAATGTATTATATGATTGCAGATGCGCAGGGGCTTACTGACCATTTTGATGCGCCGGACGTGGTGAATAAAAATGTAATGGAAATTACATTGGATTCAATGGCTGCAGGTTATGATCCGACAAAAACAAATTTTTTCATACAATCCGAAGTCGCTGAACTGACCGAGTTGACTTTTTACTATATGAATCTTGTGACTTTGGCTCGTCTCCAACGTAATCCAACAGTCAAATCCGAAATCGCGCAGAAGGATAAGTTTAAAGAAGCTGTACCGGTTGGTTTTGTGATTTATCCAATCTCACAAGCAGCAGATATTACAGCATTCAATGCGAACATCGTTCCAACTGGAGATGATCAATTGCCACAGATGGAGCAAACGCGAGATATCGTTGAGAGCTTTAATCGTATTTATGGGGAAACGCTTGTCATGCCGAAAGCGATAGTTCCACAAAATGAATTTGCAGCACGTTTGCCAGGGTTGGATGGTAATGCGAAGATGGGGAAATCACTTAATAACTGTATTTGGCTAAAGGATTCATCGGACGAAATTGCTACTAAAATAAAAGCTATGTTTACTGACCCGCAGCATTTGCGTGTTGAGGATCCCGGTCGCACAGAAAATAATCCCGTATTTATTTATCTTTCTGTATTCGCGATGCCGGAACATTTTGCAGCATTTTTACCCGAATATGCGGACTATAATGAACTTGCCGCACATTACCATCGTGGTGGTTTAGGCGATGGCAAAGTTAAGAAATTTTTAAATGAAGTTATGCAGGAAACATTACGTCCAATTCGTGAAAAGCGCGAAGATCTTGCAAAAAGTCCAGATTATATAATGCAAGTACTACGTGATGGCACATTTTCTGCGCGTGAAGTTGCTGTGCAGACAGTGAAACGTGTAAAACGTGCAATGAAATTAAATTATTTTGAGTAATATTTCATAAATTTATACTAAGTTTGTATTTTATCTCTAAATACTATAGTTGCCCTCTTTGCTTAAACTACCCACTAAAGCGTTTTTGGTATTTGATGGTTTTATAATTGTTTCTTTATATGAGTAGAAGAAAATAATCCTTCTCAGAAAAGCTAAATGATAATTTATCGAACTTGATGTTTGGTTTCTTTGAGAAGGAGAATATATAAATAAGGTTTTAAAGTTTATAAAAGCAGTCTTTAATATCGTCTATCATCATAAGCGATTGTGCCCTCTATATAAAAAAATACATTAAAAGGAGCACATTAGATTTATAATAAGAAATTATGAATCTAATGTGTTTCTTTTAACTATTTCTTAGACTAAGAAAAGAAGGGGGTGATCCATGACTCATTTACGAAGATGTGTGCCGGATTTCATGCGGAGGAATAACCAATCACATATAGCTCCACCCAAACATTCATCAGCTCGGGAATTTTATCTCGACGAGGTGAATCAAGAAACCTATGCTCTCGCAGATGATGCAGCAATAGAGCATTTGATTACCAATTATGAATTTACTGCAATGCAGGGGAAATTCGGTAAAAAAAGGCACACCCTTATTGGTTTCGCCAAATGTAGAAATGCTTTGTTCCACCAATCTCGAGATGCAAATATTGACGTCAAGAGAGGGGAAGCCGGAGTAGCTCTTTGCCTTTGGGCTTTTTCTGGACATCAAACATCGCCTTTTATGGCAGTTGCAAAATCGCCAGAGCTTCTGAGAAAGATTGGGGAAGTGTTATCGAGGTTTGACGACTTGTTGCACTTAAACAGTGAAGATAGAGGGACAAGCTATTACCGCCTTAAGTGCCAACTTTTCAAATTCTCGGAAGGAAGCCAAAATAAAGTTTTGGTAGCTGGTATTGGCTATCAAGGCCCGCAGTCTTCTGGTTACGATGAGATAAAAGTTAAAGAATTTGATTCTGCCACTGCTTTCGAAGAACAGTTATCGAAAGTGGCAAAAGATCCAATTCTTGCTGATGATGTTTCAGAAATTGGACTGCTCAGAAAGGAAACGCATAGGCTTAAGGTAATATACGACGAATTTTATACCGAAGCCAATGAATATGTTGTGTATGATCCATATTCTTGCATAGTATTGAGTCGAATCGTTCCGCTGTATGATTACTCTGCTGAAAATCACGCTGAAACTTGATGAGGTTTGTTTAATACTTGAATGTGCAGCATTAAGATTACGTTGTCAGTCACATCAAAACAACTTCTAATATTGAGTAATCAGTATTAGAAGTTGTGGTTTTCGTTTCAAAAAATGTTTTCGTAATATTCTCCTTTTTTATTTTGCTTGATTATCTATCGTTTTGGATGCTATTTTTATTATAAGCAGGAGTGCGTTTGTATACTGTTATACTCATGCTATCTGAGAATTTGCATAGATGATCCTGTAGATGGCGTAATAATTAAGGTTAGGAAATGCTTACATTCTTAATTTTTGCCTGTGCAATCTCTAGTAAAATATCTCGTTCGTTTTGTTCAGGATTATCCAAAACCAATTCGGTAAGCTCATTTAAGATTTCGCCGATTTGTTTACCTTCTTCAAGTCCGAGTCCGATTAAATCTTTGCCATTTATAGCAAGTTTGAAGTCTCGTAAGAATTTTTCTGTTTCGCGTAATTCAAAAATATTAGCATCGAAATTTGCGAGTTTTGTTAAAATATCTTCAGGTTCTGCCTTACATCCTAATGCATCAGCTTCTTTTAAAATACGCCATAGTTCAAAATTTTCGCCGGTTCGTTTTAAAATTCTTCGCAAACCAGGCGCACCGCAATCTAGCGGTCGCATATGCATTTCAATTAACATCAGAACTGTAGAAACAATTTTGTCAGAATATTTTAAACGATTAAGAATCTTACCTGCGGTGTCTAGGCCCATAACTTCATGTAAATAGAAGTGGCGCTTTGAATCTTCGTCAATTGAGAGTGAGGCAGGTTTACCAACGTCATGCAAGAGTGCAGCAAGTTGTAATATTAGTAAATTATCTCTATCAGCAAAAACTGCATCAGCAAATTTCTCATTGTTTTCAATTATTTTATTAACATTATCAATGACCGTGAGAGTATGATTAAATAAATCATGTTTATGAAATTCGTTTTGTTCGTAGTTAATGAATGTTACAACTTCAGGTAGGATATCTTGTAGTAGATTGAAGTCGGCAAGCAAACGAATGCCAGAACTAGCATAACGAGAAATTAGGATTTTGTTTAATTCTTCGCGTTTTCGCTCAATACTAATTTGCGCAAGTGGATTCAGGGCGGAGCTATTTTGGCAGTCGGCAATAAATTGTGTTGCAATTTTATCTGTATTTTTTTCAATTGTAAAACTAAGTGTAGTGCTAAAACGAATTAAGCGATAAAGACGCAACGGGTCTTCTATGAACCTCTCAACTGTGTTTTCGCAGACACGTAGAATTTTATTTTTTAGATCATTAATGCCGTCTAATGGGTCGATGATGTTAGGAATGTCTGCGTAGGATGTATTTGCACTATTTGTGATTTTAAATGCAAAGGCATTAATAGTGAAATCACGAGCGCATAAATCGTCTTCAATTGAGGTGGAATTATTTCTGAAAGAAGTAATTTCAATTGTTGGTTCATCATGAAGCGGGATAGCAGTAATAGTATTATGCTTTAAACCAGTCTCAATAACTTTAATGTTAGCTGATTTTAGTTTTTCTAAGCAGGAGTGGATATCGTCACTAATTGCGAGGTCAATATCTTTTGGTTCAATATCGAGTAGAATATCACGCACGGCACCACCGACCAAATATACTTCGGTATTTTTCAGGGCATCAACGAGCATTTGAACACTTGTACGGGTTGTGACTTTTTCAAATTGAAACTTGTTCATTGAGAACAGAAGTAGGGGAGGGGGAAATTTTTTGCAAGTTTGCAAGGAAGAAAATGGTGGAGCAGCACGGATTCGAACCGAGGACCCCCGCCTTGCAAGGGCGGTGCTCTAGCCAGCTGAGCTACAGCCCCACGTGAGATATAAAAAGCGCGCGGACGACTAGCACAATCTACGCTTTGATGCAATCAGAAAAACTTATTTCGTTTTTTTTGGTGGGACCGGGAAGACTCGAACTTCCGACCTCATGCTTATCAGGCATGCGCTCTAACCACCTGAGCTACGATCCCATAAAATATTGCTACATTTTTGTAGTACATCACATCGCCAGGCTGCAATCACAAATTTTACTAAAAAGATTTTTGCAATTTTCAAGTAAAATTTTTCAAAAGCTACATTTGATGGCCTTTGATCCTAAGCCACGATCCCGTGAAATATCACTATGTTTTTATATTAAAAACGGCGCGCGCCCATATACATTAGATGTATTTTGGTCAATAGCCCTTATATAATTTTTTTGTTAATAGTTTTTATTTCTTAAATGTAATATTGATTTTACAAATTTTTCTTCTTTATTTAAGGGTCGCGGTTGCAAAAAGCACAGTTAGTAGGTTATGGTTATAACACAGAGTATTAAGCCCCCTTTTTAGTGGGTATAATTATATATTTTTAAATTATGGCTAAAGAAAAAGATACTAAGAATTCCTTAAAATTAGAATGCAGTTTTTGTGGTGCTGCCCAAGGGCAGGTGCATAAGCTGATTGCTGGACCAGGTGTATATATCTGCGATCAATGCATAGAGCTTTGCAATGAAATTATTTTGGACGAAGCTGAAGATGAGAAAAAGGAGGATGCCGGCTCAACAATTCCTAAACCGAAAGAAATCTGTGCGTTTTTAGATGAGTACGTGGTCGGGCAAGCGCAGGCAAAAAAAGTCTTGGCTGTTGCGGTTTATAATCATTACAAGCGTGTCGAAGAGATTACAGCTAACAAGCACAAAAAGGCAAAGAACTTTGTTGAGCTTTCAAAATCAAACATCATGCTAATCGGACCGACTGGATCTGGTAAAACGTTTTTAGCTCAAACGCTTGCGAAAATGTTGGACGTTCCTTTTATAATAGCTGATGCGACAAATTTAACGGAAGCAGGCTACGTTGGTGAAGATGTGGAAAATATAATTTTGCATTTGTTACAAACGGCTGACTATGATGTTGAACGTGCGCAACGTGGTATTGTATATATAGATGAAATAGATAAAATTTCTCGTAAGTCGGAAAATCCGTCAATTACGCGCGATGTTTCAGGTGAAGGTGTGCAGCAAGCCTTACTAAAAATTTTAGAAGGTACAATTGCGAGTGTTCCGCCGAAAGGTGGGCGTAAACATCCACAACAAGAATTTGTTCAAGTTGACACAACAAATATTTTATTTATTTGTGGCGGTGCATTTGTTGGACTTGAAGATATTATTAAACGACGAAAAGTTGGGACTGCACTGGGATTTACCGCGCATGAGAACAAGGGCAAAAAGAATGCAGCGCAACAACAAAAAATTGGTGCGCAGCCAACTGATTTATTGAAATTCGGTTTGATTCCAGAGTTTATTGGGCGTTTGCCAATTCTAGCAATGCTGGAAGAGTTGGATGAAGAAGCATTAGTTAAAATTTTAGTTGAACCGAAAAATGCGCTTATAAAACAGTATCAACGTTTATTTGAAATCGAAAATGTGAAGTTGCGATTTTTAGATGGTGCAGTTCGCGCGTTGGCAAAACAGGCAATGGAGCGAAAACTTGGTGCGCGTGGGTTACGTTCAATTTTAGAAGCGTTGATGCTTGACCTGATGTATGAAATCCCGTCTCAGAGCGATATTAAAGAAATCGTTGTATCGGAAGAAATGGTTATAAACGGTGAGCAGCCGTTAATGGTGTATGAACATAAGGCGGAGTTAGCGTAATTAAATGCACAGTGTACAATTCACAATGCACAATTCCCCTCCTCCCACAATATCAAATAAATAATTTACAATTTTGCAGTTATTGTCCTACTCTGTTGTATTGAGTGGTGGGGCTGGCAATTGTGCATTGTAAATTGTGCACTGTAAACTGGTCTTATTATGATTTGGGATATCAATCCGGCAATTTTGAGTATTGGTAGCTATGAATTGCGCTATTATGCGCTACTATTTATGGTAGCCTTCCTATTGGGTTATTGGTTTATAGCTTGGGTTTATAAAGAGGAGAGAAAAGACGGCGCGGAGCTTGATAGTCTATTTACCTATATGTTCTTGGGAACGTTAATTGGTGCGCGTTTAGGACATGTTTTGTTTTACGAACCGAGTTATTATTTTTCACATCCGATAGAGATTCTAAAGATCTGGCGCGGTGGTTTAGCAAGCCATGGTGCGGCGATAGGTATCTTATTTTCGCTTTATCTATTCTCAAAAAAACATCCTGCAACGCAGTTTATTTGGCTATGTGCGCGGATTTCGATAGCTGTTTCCTTAGCCGGATTTTTTATCCGTTTGGGGAATTTTTTCAATTCTGAAATCTACGGTATACCGACCGATTTTTTCTTAGGCATTGTATTCGCACGTATTGATGATTTGTCACGTCATCCATCTCAATTATATGAAGCGGCCGCCTGTTTAGGAATTTTTATATTTTTATTTGTATATTATTTAAAGAACCGTGCGCAGGCGAATTCGTATTTCATCTTAGGATTCTTCTTTTTTACGGTTTTCGGTATGCGCTTCATTTTAGAATGGACTAAAGATTTTCAAGCAGATTTTGAAGCGACAATGTTACTTCATCAAGGTCAAATCCTGAGCATTCCATTAATTTTACTTGGTGCTTGGTTAATGTGGTATGGTATGCGAAGATACAAGGTTTGAATCTAGTATTTTTAAACTCTTACCGCTTTGTTTAGGTTATTATACTTTTGGTTCAAAACTAGCTTAGAGAGGTATTTTTCTAATATTAGTTAATAAAATGTTATATATGTTTATATCAGAATTTATACCGCATCTAACCCGCTGTATTTTTTTGCTTTTTAAGCGCACTGGGGGGCACAAAGAAATTATCTTTTTAAAAAATCAAAAATTTTCGACTTCACTATTTTTATACTTATCTTCTTGTGGCCTTTAAACAGTTTCGCTTCGGAGGAAAAAATTTTCACTTATCTTGAAAATATAGGAAATATCTTACGGGATATGACTGCCCTCAATGATATATGTCGAGCTAATGGTGATGACTACTGTAGAGATGAAGGATATGGTGAATTATACGGGGAGTATGCGAACATGTACCAAGAGGTAAGAGAAGCTTATTGCCGAGAAGGTAGCGTTTTACGTTGCAGATATTATTTTGAACTTGATTATTACCCCTCTGCTTTTCCTTCTCTTCCGACTCCGATAACATGGAACGATATTCATAATGCTATATGTTCCCCAAATAGTGTGGAACACTCACTAGACCCCTATGCAATAACCTATGAGGCTATAGATCTGTATTACTTTTCACGTCCTAGCTATGATATTTGCGATGTCATGGTGTCGATAGATCCTTATGATGGGGAGGGGGGATGGTTGGAAGTTTGTGGTTGTTTATCTTCTGCTTCTAGTATCTCAAACTCTTCTGATAGTTCAGATTCTTCTTCGAGTTATTCAAGTTTTGATAGTTCTTCTAGTAGTTTGAGCTCAGTTAGTTCTTCAGATAGTACATCTAGCTCATCCTCTTCCACAGCTTGTCCAGATTATGATGATTGCAGTAATAATTATGGAGATGGCAATCATCCTATTGAATATAGTAACTGTATGTATTGCGTAGATGTATGCAGAGGTTGTGAGGCATCAGGAGGGGATTGTGCTGACTTATATAGTGATTGTATGGAGGTAGGAGGCGCATCTAGTTTTTCTAGTACTTCAAGTTTAGACTCATCTAGCACTACCTCAAGCTCAGATAGTTCATTATCAAGTTTAGATTCATCCTCAAGTAGTTCAAGCTCAATTAGTTCTACTGATAGCTCAAGTGTTAGTAGTTTAAGTTCGGATTCATCTAATACTACTTCGAGTTCTGAGGATTCCAGCAATTCAAGTTCAAATAGCTTTAGCAGTGATTCTAGTTCGGATTCTTCTTTAAGCAGTAGCGTAAGCTCAGATTCGTCCAGTAGTACTTTTAGTAGTAGCTCAATTTCAGTCACTTCTTCTAGTATTTCAAGTTTGAATAGTTCTTTAAGTAGCGTAAGCTCAGATCCTTCCACTAGCAGTACTTTAAGTTCAATTAGTTCTTCTGATAGTTCGAGCTCAGATTTATCTATTAGCAGCTTAAGTTCTTCTATTATTACTTCGAGTTCTAAAAGTTCTAGCAGTTTAAGTTCAGGAAGTTCGGAATCTTTTTCAAGTAGTTCAAGTTCAGGTCCATCTAGTAGTAGTTTGAGCTCAGACAATTCTTCAAGTATCTCAAGTTCAGATAGTTCTTTCGAACAGTCAAGTTCTGCTTCTTCTGATCCATGTAATATGAGTCTTTGTTTACTGGCTTGTAGTAATGATCTATCTTTTTGTGAAAGTTTAGCTAGAGATTCATACGAATCTTGTTTATGCGGAGTTGAAAATCAACATTGCTTAAACTTCTGCCTTGTTGAGTGCGGTGAGTCTCCTCTAATAGTTAACAATAATTGCACTTCTGAAAGTTTAAGCTCTGATAGTTCTACTACCTATTCGAGTCCAGTTAGTTCTTTAAGTAGCGTAAACTCAGATTCTTCCACTAGCAGTACTTTAGGTCCAGTCAATTCTTCTGATAGTTCAAACTTGAGTATTTCTTCTAGTAGTATAGGTGAATTGACTAGCTCATCACATCTTAGTAATTCGTCAGAAGAATCATTATCTCACTCTTCCGAATGTATTGATAAAGTTTGTTCCGGTGGAATTACTGTGGGCTGTAATCAAGATTGTCCTGTTTGTTATAAACAGTGTCCCGGAAATACGTATGTTCTCTGTGATATGAGTTGTCCTGAAATCTCCTCTGATCCATCTAATAAACCAATAAGAATGTGTCCAAGTAAGTGTTGTAGAAAGAAAAGGTAGATTGATTGTAAAATGTTGTTCAATTGCATATGGCTCTAGTTCGAATATAAATAAATAACTGAGGAGGAATAATGCAAACTGACGAAATAATTGATTATTACTTAGAGGCCGTAAAAATACGAGATATACAACGATACGGACATTTAAATAAAAAATTTAGAAATAATGTTGCCGAGCATTGTTTTATGATGATTGTTTTGGCTGACAAACTAATTGAACATTATAAATTTGAATTAGATTTTCGTAAAGTTGTGCGGTATATCTACATGCATGATTGGGGCGAAATTGGTATGAATAAAGATATACCGGCAGGTGTTAAGGCAAAAGGTAACATTCGTGGAATAGCAAAAGAACAAGAGCGTATTTCAGCGCATAAATCTTTTGCAAAATTTGGCTTGCAGAACGACATTGCTGATTACGACAATTATAATGATTTGAAGGATGATGAAGCTCGTTTTGTAACAGCTATTGATAAACTGGAAGGTCCGCTTTTTGTTATTAAAAACGGATTAGACAATATAACAAATAGTTTAATTAGAAATGGGAAGTTTACATTTAAGGCTTTTGATTCTGCAGAAGGGTTTATGGATTTTGAAATAAATTATCCAAAGAAAGCAATCGCTTTATATCCACCGTTAAAAGATTTCGCAGAAGCAATTATGGGAAGAGTAAGAAAACAGGCTATTAATTTTAAATTATAATATCTCAATCTTAATTGATGTGTGGTTCTTTTTGCTACTGCAAAACACACACACATCAGGCCTAAACATTTTTGTCTAATCCTTAAAAATATTAAGAAAAGTAAAAATAAAGTAAGGTATGAAGCTGTAAAAAAAACCTTACTCGGTCAGAAATTACGAAGAGTTACCCGCATAATTTTCAACCTAAAAACAGCATCGCTGTTATTCGTTAAAATAAACTTATTGTTAGACGGTGTAAAGTGTCTAAAGGCAAAGTACACCGTCTAAACTTTGTAGGCTGTATCAAGCCACTGCGCTCATGGTCATTGATTTCACCTACGCCTTGTTCTTGCGACTTTTAGAGCCTAAAAGCGATGGAGCAATTTTAGTACAAAACTCCATAGCCGTGTACTCTTCAAGTGCAGTCGCGTCGAATCTCCCAACGTAGTAGAAGCGCTTGTTCGTCGGACAGTAGCAAATGATGAGGGGGTCGAGGTTTCTAATGAGCCTATGCCGGGCGACCGACACCTGCTCTCTTACCCTTATTTCCTGTTCCTCCTCTCTTATCCTATCCCGCAATTTTAGCAGGTTTCCGTATAGCGCTGTCAATCCTTGTTCCTTTGCTCGGGTGAGTATATGGGTGAAATCCTGACCGCTTATGCCGTCCATCCTAATACGACGTAGGAGTTCTTGACTCACTCTTTCTTGCAGTATTGGCGATGCTTGGCTCCCTAGTTGAACAAGCACTTTGTCCAACTCTTTGCCTTTCAACTTGCCATTTTGGGCACGGCGAATTAAATCTCGCGAGAAATTCTTACGTAGCTCCATTCGTTCGTCCAATTCAAAGCTTCGCTCTTCCAGTGAAGAATGAATTTCATGAATTTTACGGTAAAGAGTGGGTTTGCAAGGAGTTTCTGCGAGAAGAAAAACGTTTTCTTCTCCGAAGATCTCTTTAGATTCTTGGATAATTCTTCTAGCATCAGAAGGTATTGCTCCTTCAGATGCCGGGCAAGTTACCTCAAGAAAGGATTCAATCTCCATCAAGGCATTGATGCTGTTGCCGGTAACTCGGCAATATAAATCGCCGGCTATCATAAGAGCAACACAGTAAAGGGGGAGTCCGATACAGGTAAGCGCTGCCGCAGTGACGAATTCAAGCAAGCCGAACATAAAACACAACAGAGTAGCGAGAAAGATTGCCGGAATTGTGATAATACTCACGCTAATCGCGGCAATACGAATTTTGTTACTGAGTTTGGCTTTCCTTTCCGCAAGCCTTTTGAGTGTTATCGGGATGTCCTGATAGAATTTGGACAGGTACGGCGGCAAACTTCGTGTCTCGCCTGCAGCCGAAAAGAAAATTGTGCTACTTTTCAAAGAAAACGGCACAAGTTTCGGCATACTGTCGCGCCCTCTTTCCTTAAAGGGAATTTCGCTGAAGTGGCGGAGTTCAATTCCCCTTTCCTTCGTCTGGAAAAAAAGGGAAGTCTCAAAGGACTCTTGAGTGAGCTCTCTGATTTCTTTTTCCTTTTCCCTAATTGCATTGTCGACTTTACGAAGAGCGGCTGTTTCGCACCCTTCAAAAAGCTCTCTCTTCTCCTTCAAAGAGGTCAATTGCAATTTGAGCGTTTGCATTTCCTTCAAGTAGTGGCCACGAACGGGAGTTGCGAATGTGCGTTCTGCTCGATCCAACTCGGGGGTTAGAGTAATTGCCATGTTAGTATCCTTTCTTTCTAGCAGTGGTGTTAGGTATAGAAAACCAAAGTAAAACCTTTTTTACTTTGCTTCATACCTCGATTAAATAATATACCTTCTGCTAAAGTCTATTATTTACCCGAGGTATAAAGTTACTCTTCTACTCGAAAAAGGATTTAAAAAAAAACATCAGACAAGGGGTGATAGCTATCATAAAACAATCTAATGCCACAAGAGAATCAATAAAGAGTAAATAGTTGATACTAAAAAAGTGAATTTGCAGTCGCTAAGCGGTGCAATGTTGAGATAAAAAAAATTAACGAGAAAAGTGAATTAGATTTTTTATCTTGGCATACTAAAATGGATTAGGGGGACTTTTTCAGTATCGACTAAATAAATCCTCTGATTTATTCTTTTTATTAACTTAATTGAGGTTTTAAAGTTTAAGGTTTGAGAATTAAAGTTTAGATGTCCAATATTTTGTGAGTCGTTTTTAGAGCTAATTTTTTTTATAAAAACGCTAAAACTTTTTTGACAATGGGGGACAATATCTATACAGCCCGCCTACCTTTTTGGCTCCCTCGTCTAGCGGTCTAGGACAGCGGCCTCTCACGCCGTAAACACGGGTTCGATTCCCGTGGGAGTCAATCTTAACAATGTACAGTTCACAATGCACAATGTACAATTGCCCCACCCTTTCCCCCATTTTTATTTAAAATAACAATTATAAACTACAAATTATTTGTTTGGTGGTGTGGGGAGGTAATTGTGAATTGTAAGTTGTGAATTGCATTAGCTTGCTTTTCGTGAAAATTTGAATCTATCAGTAGTTTTCAATATTAGTACAAAAAAGAATGGAATGAAGAATGGAGCGATAATTGTTGCGCCCAACATTCCTGCGACTACTGTTGTTCCGATAGCGTGTCTGCTAGCCGCGCCGGCGCCTGAACTCAATGCTAAAGGTAAACAACCTAAAATGAATGCCAAGGACGTCATAACAATTGGTCTGAATCGCATTTTGGCAGCTTTTATTGCAGCTTCTTCGTAAGAAAGATTTTCTTTGATGCGTGTTTCAGATGCAAACTCTACAATTAAAATAGCATTTTTTGCAGCAAGACCAACAAGTGTTATAAGAGCAACCTGAAAATATAGATCGTTTGGTAAGCCTCTTACTAAAAGTCCTAAAAGTGCGCCGAAAATAGCAAATGGAAGAGCTGTAAGAACTGCCAAAGGCAAACTCCACTTTTCATATTGTGCAGCGAGAATTAAAAATACGAAAATTATCCCAAGTATCAAAGATGAAGACGCTCCGGATGATGAAAGTGTTTGTTGATACGCTGATCCCGTCCAGGCAAGTCCATAATTAGTGTCTAAAACTTTTGCACAAACTTCTTCGACTGCTGCGATTGCTTGTCCAGTTGAATATCCATTAGCAGGATTTGCAAGAATTTTTGCTGCTGGGAAAGAATTAAAATGTTCCAGCATATCCGGGCCAGTTGTAGGTTCGAACGAAGCAAGGTTTGAAACCGGTATCATATCTCCGCTGCTTGAACGAAGAAAAACTTCAGATAATTGTTCAGGCTTAGCCCTATAATTCCCTTCGGCTTGTATTAGAACTTTAAAACTCCTATTTGATTTTGAAAAATCATTTACGTAAGTCATTCCGAAAGTCGCGGCCATAGCATTGTAAATATTGTCGGGGTCGACACCTTTTGCATAAGCATTTTCAAGGTCAACATTTATTTTATATTTCGGGTAAGAAATATTAAATATTGTACGTACACCTGAGACCTCAGGTCTCTGAGAAAGTTCTTTCGTAACTTCATTAGTCTTTAAAGCTAAATCTTTAAGAGTCCCTTCACCTTTTAATTGAATATATCCTTCAAGGCCACCGGTAGTACTCATTCCAACAATTGCCGGAGGATTAAACGGCATGACAATTGCTTCCGGAATTTCTTTCGCGCTTATTGCCGCTATTTGATAGATAATTCCTTGTGCAGATAGCATTTCAGTTTTTCTTTCTTCCCAAGGTTTTAGTTTTATAAAAAAACCACCTGCATTGGACTGTAATGCACCTGATATTATGTCATAGCCGGAAAAACTTATTTCTTCTTCCACGCCCTTTATAGACATAACTATTTTCCCCACTTTTTCGACTATTTCATTTGTTTTCGATACTGGTGTTGCGGCATCGGCAACAACTGATGCCATTATGTAACCTTGATCTTCGTCGGGAAGTAATGAAGTTGGAATAACTTTGAGCATCAACACTATAGCAAGCCATATAATCAAAACAAGAATAACTGATGTAAAAGTACGTTTAACTAAAAAAGCGACTTTATCTGTGTAAGTATGTGTTATTTTCTCAAATAGATTATCGAAAGCTGCAAAAAAACCTTTTTCTTTATTCTCATGTTTCGATGAAAGAAGTATGGCACACATAGCTGGGGTTAAAGTAAGTGCGACAAGCCCTGAAACCACCACAGAACAGGCAATAGTTATAGCAAATTGTTTATACATAATACCTGTAAACCCGCCAATAAACGCTACCGGAATAAATACCGCACATAAAACTAAAACGATCGCGACTACAGGACCGGAAACTTCAGACATCGCTTTTATTGTTGCTTCCCTGACAGGCAATTTTTCTTCTTCCATTATTCTATCAACATTTTCTATAACGACTATCGCGTCATCGACAACTATTCCGATGGCCCAAACAATGCCAAAAAGAGTTAATGTATTTATGG
>JAVBQZ010000149.1:0-8341 GCA_031548505.1 Bdellovibrionota bacterium
ACCTTAAAATAGTGCGGTGGGGTATAAGGTGAGTGAGGTAATTGTTGATTAGTAAAACGGGGTTTGCGCACATAGAGGAAATATGACCTTTATGTCAAGGAGCATCACTATAATTGTAAATTATAAATTATTTATTTGGTGGTAGTGGGGAGGTAATTGCACATTGTGAATCGTGCATTCTTAATTGTTTACAGATAATATGGTTTTAAAAATTACTATAAATTATAATTCAGATATAATTACTTTTTCTGGAAGTGGAACATTTCAGGCAAAGGATGAGATAAAAGCGATTGGCGGGCGTTGGAATGGTGCAAATAAAACGTGGGAAATTAGGCCGGCGAAATTATCTATTGAATTTTTAAAAGAAAAATTTGCTGACTCAGAAGTTGAAGAAATTGGTGAGAATAAACTGGAAATGCAAAAAAAAATCTCGTCTGATATTTTTGATGATATTCAAAAGAACCCGACAAATCAAAATTTTCCTCCACATCAAAGTGTCAGTGAGTTCTTATTATCCATTAATAACATTATTCAAAACAATTTTTTAGCACCGATTTATATTTGTGGTATCATAAATAAAATTACTCAAAGTCAATACGGACATTTTATTGATATTGCTGATACAGAGAATTCATCTGAATCGGTTTCTTGCTCGGTTTGGGAGTCTCAAGGATTAGAAAATGTTTTTAGCGATTTAATAAAATTAGGAATTACACCAGAGGCAGATTTACCTGTTTTGATAAAAGTAAAAGTTGGGTTTAATACTAAGAAAGCGCAAATATCATTAAATATAATAGGAGTTGTTGCTGATTATACATCGGGTAAGTTGCAAGCACAACGCGATATAACAAATCAGCAACTTATTCTAGAAGGAATTTTTGAAAAGCAAAAAGAGTTAGTTTTGCCAAAATTGCCGCGCACAATTGGTTTAATTACAAGTTCTGCCGGAACTGTTGTTAATGATTTTATTGCTGGTCTTGAAAGCGCAGAATTTGCGTTTAATATTTTGTGGTTTGATTCATCTATGCAGGGAAATGCTGCGATTGCGGATATTAAATGCGGTTTACAATCGTTTAATAAAAATCCTGATATTGATTTAGTAGTATTAATCCGTGGTGGCGGGAGCGTAGCTGATTTAGCAATATTTAATAGTTATGAAATAGCACGTGAGATTTGTTTATCTTCTAAGCCGGTAATTTCAGCAATTGGACATGAAAAAGATATGTCATCAGCTCAGGATGTGAGCTTTATCTCTTGTGGTGTGCCAAAAATGGTTGGTGACTATCTGGCGAGATTGATTATTGATATAAAACAAACATTTGATGAAAATATTTTAAATATAAGCCGAAATTCTACTTCTATTTTGGATATTGCTTCACGAGATATTGCGAATTTTAAAAATACTATACCAGAGTACATAAAGGCAAAAATTGAGAAATATAACGTAGGGTTTGTACGATTGGCTCAATATTTACCCACATTAGCAAGTCATATAATAAAATTAAGTGAATTAAATATAATTAATTATGAGGAAAGGTTTAAAGAATTAGACCCAAAGAAACAATTGAAACGTGGATTCTTGTTAGCGCGAATGGGAGACAAATATATAACAAACGCTAAAAAAATTACTGCTGGAGACGAAGTGGAATTGGAATTTTATGATGCGAGAAAAAAGGTTGTAGTGAAATAAGTGCGAGATAAATATAGATAAGCTCTTCTGGTCTTATGTAATTTATCAATTAGCCAATCTATGTATGCGATATTATGTCAAAGATATCTTTTTAAATTAGAGTTGACTGTCCTTAAGCTTGCAAAACAAAAATCTATTTACAACTAAAAAATAAAACAATATGGCGATCGCCTTTCTTATATAAAGTTGAAGGAGGTGAAATAAATGAAAAAAATAGCATTCCTAATGATTTTCGGAGCTTTTATGTTTTCAAGCTGCGCGATGACTATGACTCCTGTAACAGGTTTTATATTTACAGATGCCAAAGGTCCGCTAACAGCAACTGCTAGCGTAAAAGGTAAAAGAGCTGGTACAACTGAAGCTACTTCGATACTCGGCTTGGTAGGTATTGGAGATGCAAGCATAGAAACTGCTGCTAGAAACGGTGGTATAACTAAAATTTCTCATGTGGATTACCACACCTTTAACGTACTAGGCATTTATGCGAAAGTTACAGTAACAGTTTATGGTGATTGATTAACTTGTCTAAAAAAAAAGTTGTAGAAGTGACATAAAAAAAAGCCGTCCGTTTTTACACGGACGGCTTTTTTTTTGTCAATTTCACAACACAAACATAGAGTTGCTAAACAGTTTTAGCAGAAAAGTGGATATGTGCTGATTTTACCTTATCTTGTGAAGTTGGTCAAAGGAGCCTTGTTTGTACCGCTTTCAACCTTTGTATTATTAACATATCCAACTTCCATATCTTTCACATCAGAAGTGTCAATTGCATTAATACCAGAATTAAATATTATGTCAGTATTATTAGCGCCTGTGTTTGCGTTAAGTAATACCGGCTGAACTTCTGCATTCACATTCGCATTATTGGTAAGTACAGGAGTTGGAGCAACAATTGGATCAGCAACTGCACCAGCTGGAGCTATTGTAGTGGTTTCAAGTTTTGTTACCGTAATAGCAGCAGGAGGTAGTTCATTTGAAGCGACAATTCTATTGTCTTGACCACCTATTGTTACAACAACGCGACGGTTGACCGCATCTGCCCAAGCAGTATTTTCTGTGAAAATTGGATTGTCAGCCCCGTAGCTTATTATATCTAGACGAGAAGCATCAATGCCTAGGGTAACTAATTTAGCTTTTACGTTTTTAGCGCGACTTTCGCCAAGTGCTTTGTTTGATTGAGCGGAACCATTATTATCGGTATTGCCCTCTAAAATTACATTTAGAGAAGGGTCAGAATCTAGTAATGCAGCAATTTGTCTAACGCGACCTTCACCAAGTGTGCTTAGTTTTGAACTAGCTGATTCAAAAGCTATATCAGGGAAGTAAATCTGCCTACTTGCTTTTAATTGGACTATTGATTCATTTTCACCAATATTTTCAGTTCTAATCGTCCCAGTTGCCTTATCAAAGGTATAACCTTTGTTTACACCAGCCGAATAATCAACCTTAGAGTACGGAGGAATCATTGCGCAATCAGGGGTAGAGGCATTTGGATTAAAACATATTGACTCACGAAAATCATACGGATCGCGATAACCAAATACACTTCTCGTTACAACATTGCTCGCCATAAATGCTGACAACGGGCGATAAACAACTTCGCGCAGGAAGTATCCAATCGGATGTACAGCATATGCTGCAGTTCTCAATGGGTGCGACTCCGATTCTCTGTATTGTGGAGAAGGGAAATAAATAGAATCGCCCATATTATCTTTTGGTAAAGTGTCTTGGGCAAAAACGGAATTAGAAAGAAGTAATAATGTTGAAAGAATT
The DNA here is from genome assembly GCA_031548505.1 of Bdellovibrionota bacterium. Taxonomy (GTDB): domain Bacteria; phylum Bdellovibrionota_C; class UBA2361; order SZUA-149; family JAITKM01; genus JAITKM01. The sequence continues at coordinate 3,464 of JAVBQZ010000149.1, forward strand.
GCAAATTTAGTTTTCATGAAAAACCCTTTAATATAAAGAGAATAAGGTTAAGTATTAAAATACTGAGCTATTAGTTGTAAATTCTAGCAGGCAAAAGCCGACGGAATATATACAAAAAGACGCTATTTAGCAATGAAAAAAATGTATCAATTATATATAGTAAAATTAAAATGTTATATTTGCCTACAATCTTTTTTAGTTGTCACTGCTCTTTTTGCTATGTATATACTCACCACCCTTTGAGTTTTCACTTTTTTAGAACCTTTTTGGAGTATGGGTATGCGGAGCCATATACAAATATACTCCTATTTATATAGTAAAAGCATTACGGAACAATAACTAAGCAAGAAAAGTGCTCTTAAAACTACGAATGTTTTACAGGAAAGCTCAAGTAGTAGGAATAATTGTTTACTATAAAGAATAGAGTCTTCTGTGATTAGTAAATTTAAATTTTGTGATTTATTATGAAAAAAATGTTTCTTACTTTTTTTAAGCATTATCCTTCGGTTATTTTTTTCTCATTTTTCTTTACTTTTTTAGATTTTATTTTCGCAGCACCTTATGATTGTGGAAATGGAATTATCATTCCAGATGGCAATAAATCCAACTGCCCATCGATTTGCATGATGCAATGTGAAAAAAATGGTGGAACTGTATATGTCCCTTGTACTGAAGGTTGTGGTTCTATAGCGGCAACATCAATTTCGCCGTCAATTCCAATCTGTCCAGGTAAATGTTGTGGGAAGAAAACTGGTGGTACTGCATCGTCAAAAATGCCGTGATTTATGATGCAAATGCTTTACAAAAATGATTCTTCAATCGTATCATTAATTACAATATTCACGTTATTTTCATCGTAACTACTGCCAATTGTGTTGTTATAAATGCTTATCTCTTCTTCTGACGCATCATTTTCAAATGATGAATATTCACCATGAAACAATAATTTCATGTATTTTGTTTCACCATGTCTGTTTTTGGCAATATGTAAATTTGCTTGATTTTTATGTTCGTCTTTGCGCGTTAATAAATATTTGTTGGTGATGAAAATTACCAGATCGGCATCTTGTTCAATTGAACCGGATTCGCGTAAATCAGAAAGCATTGGCGCATCAACATCCCCTGTTTCTCTACTCATTCGTGTTCGTTGTTCTAGACCTCGGTTTAATTGAGCCAGTGCGACAATCGGTACGTTCAATTCTTTAGCCAATCCTTTTAAGGAACGAGAAATTTCTGCAACTTCTTGCTCGCGGTTTCTACTATCGCGGCTAGGATTGCCACGCATTAATTGAAGATAATCTACAAAAATTATATCAAGTGGTTTTTCTTTATGAAAACGTCGTGCTTTAGCACGCAATTCGCCAATTGTAATACTTTCTGTTTGATCAATTATAATATCGGTATGATCGGCAATACTTGACAGTGCTTCGCAAAAATTTTGATAATCAGCATCTTGTAGATCACCTGTTTTGATTCTATGGCCAGAAACACGTGCAGTTATGCTAAGTAAACGATCGACAACTTCTCCACTTGTCATTTCAAGTGTAAAAAATAATGCGCGTTTTGATAAGTTAACAGCCATATATTTAAGTAATGTAATAGCAAAGGCTGTTTTACCGTGACCAGGGCGACCAGCTACGATAATTAAATTTGATGGTTGTAATCCGGAAGTTGTCTTATCTAGTTTTTCTAAACCAGTACCGATACCTGTTAAAGCGCCCTTATTTGCACGACGCTTTTCAAGACGAGAGAATGCATCCGGCATTAAATCGCCAACTTTACTTACGTTATTTAATGGGCGTACTGATGAAATTGTTAAAATTTTGCTTTCAATACTATCAATTAAATCCATGGTATCGCCTTGGTGTGACCAAGCGTTTTCGGAAATATCAGATGCAGTTGTAATTAAATTGCGGCGTAGGGCACAGTCCTTTATTATTTTAGCATGGAATCCAGCACTACCTGCCGAATTTGTTGTTGCCCCATTAATTAGCGAGCTAATATAATCAAGCCCGCCGATATTTTTAAGTTCACCTGTTTTTGTTAAATAAGCCAAAAGAGTTGTTTCATCAATTGGTTCTTGTGCATTATCCATTGCTAACATTGCAGAAAAAATTATTTGGTGTGCACGTTTATAGAAATGTTCTGGTAATAAGTTACATTCAGTAATTTTTTGTAGACAATCATTCGACAATAAAACTGCACCAAGTACTGATTGTTCAGCAATAAAGTTTTGTGGTGGAACGCGCCCTTGTGATTCTGCTGGGAATTCAATTACATTACTATGTATTACATTGTTCTTTGCTGTATTGTCAGTCATTGCATACCTCTTGGATTAACGAGTTTATTACTTGTTTGAATGAATTGTTCCAAAATAATGGTAAACTATTTTCAAAAGAATGGCAAAATTCAATATCTTTTTCTGTTAGACCGTCTTTGTTACTAAACCATCTAGCACGTTTTGTTAAGTCCTTTGTTGTGTCTGTTAGTAGGATTAAAGCTTTATTTGTGTGATATTCTTCAAGTGTATAGTTATTTTGTTGTAAAACTTTACGTGCAGTCATGAGTGCCTTAAGCTTTTTTCCATTTTGATATAGTGCGATTGCAAGAACAGTATTGAGTGAATCGGAAATTACGTTTTTTTTATTTGATATACTTAAGATAAAATCTTCCGCTTCTTTTGTTTTATCTGTTGCGATGAGTAGTTTTGCATATTGTTCAGCATAATAACTATCAGGTGAAGTATCAAATGCTCTTCGTGAATAATCAAGTGCGATAGAGTTTTGATTTTGTATTTTATAAATTAATGCAAGATTTTGATAGATGTTTGAAAGTGATTGTGCATTTAGTTTTTTATTCGGGTTTTTAGTACTTGAATCTAAAATATCTTTATAGGCATCAATAATTTGGTTTTGTTTCACAATTGGTATAGTTGCCAATTGCTCTATTGAAAATTCTGATTTTTTTGTTTGTTCTGGCTGCGCTTCAAGAAAAAGTAGAAATACATGATTGATTTTAGCATCAATATTTTCTGGATTTAATTCAAGGGCATGGGTTAAATTTTCCCGCGCTTCTACTAATTTTCCCTGCTTCATTTGAACAAATGCAAGATTGTTATAAATTCCAGAATCGGCTTTTGTTAATTTCAAGGCTTTTAGAAATTCTTGCTCTGCTTCTGCATAGTACCATAATTCAGCAGAGTCTTTTCCTTTTTTAACTACATTAAGAACTTCAATTTGTTGATTCTCGGTGATATTTATTTGTTTTGGTGGGGTGATACAACTAAAACAGGTGAAACAGATTAGGTAGATAGCTATGCGTACACTGCGAAACATTAAGTTATTTTGATATTTCGTAGTGTTCAAATAATAATTATGCATAATTTTGCGTATTATTTTAAAGATGAGAATCTAGCAACCGGAGTTTTTTTTACAGATTCATTATTACATTCTAGTTTCATATAAGTAAAACCTCTCCTGGATCTACTAAAGTATTATACAATTCTTCCATGCTGCTTCCAATAGTAGGATGAACAAATTCCGGATTCAGCTCCTTCATCGGAATCAAAACAAAAGCACGCTTATGTACTTCATTATGAGGAATTTGTAGCTCCTCTGTAAAAATAATATCGTTACCGTAAAAGAGAATATCTAAGTCAATCGTCCTTGGTCCCCATTTATCAGCGCCGTTTCTGATTCTGCCAAGGCGTAGTTCTATGTTTTGGCAAACAATCAGCAAATCTTTGGCACTTAAGGACGTATCTAGCTCAAGAACAGCATTTAAAAACCAGTCCTGATTAACATTCCCATACGGTTTAGTTTCATATAAACTCGAACTCCGTAGAACATGAACTCCTTCGGTATCCTTTAATAGCATATTAGCCTGCTGAATATATTCAAGCTTATCACCCATATTGGAACCTAAACCTATATACGCAACAGTCATTTTTTTTCTTCTCTTAATATCAACTGGTTAATTCTATCTTTTTTCTATTATTACCAACAAGCTCGTTTTTACAAATTGTTGTCATATTGCAATTTTTTGATTTTCATAACTTTGCAATTCCTCACTTAACATTTCAAGCTTAACGTTGGCAATTTTAAACATTTCTTTTGAATCTGCGCTTGCGTGATAGTCTTTTTGCACAACAACTCGTTTAATCCCACAATTTATGATCATCATTGCACAGGTCCGGCACGGCGTCATTCTACAATATAATGTTGCTCCATCTGTAGACGCTCCTTGTTTAGCGGCACGCGCAATGGCATTGGCTTCAGCATGTGCTGTTCTTACACAATGTTGTGATTGAGTTCCGTCCTCATTGACCATTGTTTTCATCAAATGTCCAACATCATCGCAATGTGGGCAACCTTGGGCCGCACCGACATAACCAGTAGAAATAATGACATTGTCGCGTACAATGACACAACCAGAACGTCCGCGATCGCAAGTCGCACGTTTGCTGACAGTATCCATTATTTCCATAAAATATTCATCCCAAGTAGGTCTTTTGTATTCGCTCATTTGTTTCTCCTTATTTGTCATGTGTTAATGGTGAGTGGTAAACGTCAAAAAGTGAATGAAAGTGAATGAGGGGTTCTAAGTTACTTATATTTGCTTTCCACTATTTATCATTCATAGCAATAGTTATACAAAATATCTATAAATCAAATAACTTGCCGATTTATTTAGAATTTTCTATATTTAAAGCCCACCACTTTTTAAGTCGATAAAACTATCGTGCTAAGTGGTAAGGTTTAACTACATATAATACTATATCACATGAAAACTATACAATCTTTATTTTTGACACTCTGCGTCTTACTTAGTTCCAGAATTAATGAGTTTGAAAGTGAGATGGATCTAGCAATTCCATAT
>JAVBQZ010000189.1:0-12361 GCA_031548505.1 Bdellovibrionota bacterium
AAATTACATTCGCGGTTTGTTTAGGTTTGATGCACCTCAACAAACCGCGTTAAACACATCTACTAAGATAGGATACATTTTTGCTACCTGGTTTTTTTGAAAAAGCCAAGTAACTGTAGTATAAATTTGATTAAATCAATAAAAAGATATAGTTTAGTTAAAATCTAAAATTTTAACCACTAACGCGTTATACTTTAATATCACTAGATGTAACATTTCACACATTACTCATTCACACATTGCCCTGTACTTATGTATCCCAAATTACTTGATTCCGACTTTTTGACAATTCAAAATCCTGCACAATATTTTGGTGGCGAAGTCAATTCAATTGTTAAGCAGAACGCAGATGTTTCAATATGTCTAGCTTTCCCTGATGCCTACGAAGTCGGTATGTCACACCTTGGAATACAAATCCTTTATGAACGTATAAACTCGCGCAATGAATTTCGCGCTGAACGTGTATTTATGCCATTTCCTGATTTTGCAAATTTATTGCGCACAAAAAACGCAGAACTGTGCTCACTAGAAAATAAAATAGCACTTCATAATTTTGATATATTAGGTTTCACCTTGCAGTACGAACTTTGCGGGACAAATGTGTTGGGAATGCTTGAACTTGGCAAAATTCCAATTTTTGCCAAAGATCGGGATAATAATATGCCTATTGTTATAGGTGGCGGCCCAGTCGCCTATCACCCGGAATTTCTACAACCATTTTTCGATATCTTTTTTATTGGTGATTCTGAAGAAGCAATTTTAGAAATATTGGATTGTATTAAAAATTGTAAATCAAAAAATGACCGTAACTTCACCTTAGATGCACTAAGCAAAATTGAAGGTATCTATGCTCCAAGCATTCATGATAAAACAACCATTGTAAAAAAACGTTTTATAAAAAATCTAGCTCCCGATTTAGCAATTAAAGCTCCAATTGTACCGACTACCAAAACAGTACATAATCGTTTAAGCGTGGAAATTTTACGCGGCTGCGGACGTTCATGCCGTTTCTGTCAAGCAGGGTTTTTATACCGCCCAATTCGAGAAAAATCACCATCCGATATCTTAAAACAAATTGATACTGCGCTCAGCAATAGCGGTTTTGAAGAATTGTCACTACTAAGTTTGAGTACTGCCGATTATTGCAATATAGTCCCATTAATTACAACATTAATGAATAGATATGCAGAAACAAATCATACTGCCGTTTCATTTCCATCGACACGTGTAGATGCATTAACTACCGATTTACTAAACCAAGTTGAACGCGCACGCAAAACAGCATTCACAATAGCACCGGAAGGCGGCTCACAACGTTTGCGCAATGTAATAAATAAACAATTAACTGAAGAACAAATTATAGAATGTTGCGACACCATCTTTCGTCTCGGTTGGAAAGGGATAAAAATGTATTTTATGATCGGACTTCCGACTGAAACAGATGAAGATGTACAGGCTATAATAACACTAGCCAAACAAATAAAATACCTACCAAATGCCAAAGGCAAAAACATCACGGTTAGCGTCTCAACTTTTATACCCAAACCACACACGCCATTTCAATGGTGCGAACAATTAGATGTAGATGAAATACGACGACGACAAAATATTTTACGCGACGGTTTACGTAAATTAAATATAACTTTTCGTTATCAAGATGCATTTTCAAGCGCATTAGAGGGTGTTTTTGCACGTGGCGATATTCAATTAGCAGATGTAATTTTAACTGCCTACAAAAATGGTGCAACACTTGATGCATGGCACGAACATTATAAACCAGAAATTTGGAGTGACGCTTTTGTCAAACATAATATTAATATGCACGAATATTTGAAATCGCGCGACTTGGATAAACCGCTTACCTGGGATAATATTAGTTGTGGAGTAAAAAAAGATTTTCTTGTCAGTGAATACAAAAAAGCAATGCAAAGTGGTTTAGTAACAACCAATTGTTTAAATGGGAATTGCGCCGGATGTGGAGTTTGTAATAAAGAATTTAAAGTGATTCAATATCCATTAGAAAAAATAGAAAACAATATTAAGCCATTCTCTCTCCCCTCTGAACAACAACTAGACGAGCTTACAAAGAAAAATCATTTTCGCATTCGTATTAAATATCACAAATTAAATGAATTACGTTTTGTTGGACATCTTGAAATGATGACTATTTTTATACGTGCTATTAAACGGGCAAAATTACGAATCGCCTATTCGGAAGGCTTCCACCCGCATCCACGTATCGCCTTTAATCCACCAATCACACTTGGTATGGAAAGTATAGCTGAATATGCTGATATAATTTTAACTAATCGTACAGATATCTCAGATTTACGTGATAAATTGCAACAGACACTACCAAAATCGCTTTATATTGAACATATTCATGAAATCGATGTGGACCATCCATCCATTAATAATTCAATAACAGCAAATATTTTTCAAGTGAAAATAGAAGATGGAATCGCTAAAAAAAATACAGAATTCCTAAAACGATATTTTGAATTAATTGAGGGTGACGAAGATATTCAACCACAACAGAATCTAAAAGAATTGCTTCACGATTTAACACTCATAAAAGCTAAGGATGACAATATAAACCAGATAAGTAAAAAAACACGGGGCAGAAGTAATAATAACTGCAATAAACAAAAGCCTGACAAATCCTACATTTTGTCCGATTTCATAGATAACCTACACTTCACCACGGACGAGAGTCCTTGCATTACATTGATATTCAAACTAAAATTTACCCCATCACAATCTACACCAAAACCAACTGATATAATCAATTTCCTACTCGGTTTAGAAATAAAAGATTATCATATTACAAAATTAAAATCAGAATTTTAATATTTTATTTGTAAAAAAATTATAGGCTAACATAGATAAATATTAGCCTATAAACTATGAAAATCATTATTTCTTAGTAAGACGTATAGCTTTCCAAGTATAATGCGCAGTGTACTCACCTCTAACTGGATCTTCACCAGACACGCGCGATACGCCATTAAGAGTTTTACCGTCACTACTAAACTCAATAGTACTAACCGTTTTTTGCCCATCTTGCTCAAGCAAAAACTCAACTTTTTTAGCGCCATTCTCTGACACGTATTTCTGGCTCTTAGAGAAAGGAATAACCTTAACACCCGTCTTCGCACCTGGCTTATTATTCCTCAGAGCAAGTGATACATACGAATCACCGTAAACTTCTTCGTTCTGATCACTAATCACTAGAACACCATTAGCATTTAATACTTCACTATCGATAAATTCTTTATCCATTACCCATTTCCAAATTCCAGTGAAGTTTTCACGCCCAAGTTGATTTGCAAGTTGCGTATCTTGTTTAAATTCGCTGCTCGCTACCAACTGTGCTTCTGCTTTAGAAGCATAAGAAGTTTTAGCAAACCAATCTAGTGCGCCACCTATTTCTTTTTTGCCATTACTGCCATTTTTAGCAAAACCTTTAGAAGTTAAAATATCAGCAGTTAACGGATTACTTTCGTCGCCTTTATAGTACAACTCAACAACTCCAGCTTCCCTTGCATCCTTAACCTCACCTTTATCAGCCACGCCATCGCTTCCTTTATCAAACCATAGTGAAATATCCTTCAATTCTTCACCAGATATTTTACCGTCTTTATTAAGATCTAAAGTAGCTAAGGCTTCAAAACCATTCTTCCAGGATTTACCAAAAGTTTCTAAACCAAATAACTGGCTGGCTGAGGTAATTTTGCCCTTCTTCTTTGGATCATAAACAACTAGTGGCATATTCTCACTACCCTTCCAAATTACCCACTTATTTTTTTGGTTATTACTAAGTTTGAATGAACTAACACCGTAAGCTTGCTTATTGTCTTTGTTCCACATCAACGCTAGTGGCGAAGCAGAAGTATTAACTATCGTCTCACCACATATTCTTTGCCCGGCTAAATCTACAACCTGACAATTATCATCTAAATAAAACTCACAAGTTCTTAAGTAATAATTATCTCTATCTATAACATTTGTCTGGACACGCTTGCAATCGCTATAACCATCATCACAAACAGTGACTTCTCCCTTACTATTTAGCTGGTCACAGTCATAAGTTTCAACTTGATCTGTAGTCAATTCTATATTAGCCCTTGTTCTTTGACAAATTGGAACATATTCCTTTTTATTAGCATCCCACCTAACGCCATCATTCGGATAACCATTTCCGCGAAAACAATCCACACCGAATTTAGGACCTAATTCCTTTCTCAGAAATAAGTTAGTATTAAACAAATAGTCCGTTTTAGCATCATCATATGGGGCAGCGTTAAGCGCATAAACTGTTTCCAAGTAAGTCGCGACTAAACCCGGAAATTGCTCTCGCGTTTTCTTAATTTCATCCGCATCATCCAAATAATCCTTAGTACTAATATGTTCACGACTTGTAGCTAAAGCGTATTCTCTCCTTTCTTCTCCGCAACCACCAGCTACACACAAATCATAATCTCCTTGTGGGCTAGGAATTTGAGAACCGGTAATACTTGCAACTACGAAATCTCCGCTACTATCGAATGTTAATTTTGCATGAAGATCATTCGGATTACTAACATACATATACTTATCAGTTTTCCTAGTAGCCCATTTTGCGGTCCACTCTTCCCTAGTAATCATAGCTGTTTTCTGACCAGAAGAATTTTCACCCCATAATTCAGCTATACCATCACTATTCTTGATATCTCCATAGTACCTGTAACCAGGTTTACTATGAATATAATACCCTGTACCACCATTTCTATTAATAATACGGTAACAATCAATTAATTTACCTTGCGCATCATAACTATCAATTCTTACCGTCTCAGAATCGTATGGCTTACCGGATATATCATAAAATCTATAATTATCTAACGCTCCATAAACTCGTTTTTCACAACCAGAAGCGTTTAAATCCATACCGGTAATTTTCTCAGCGTCATTTTTTACAAAACAAGCATCATTATAAGTTGCTGTTTCAGATCTTCCATTCATCAAAGTATAGCATGTAGCATTTGGAATATAATGTTCTTCATCCCCTGTCAGTAAGTTACGCTTACTCCCATCAACATTTGTATATTTCATTATACAGTCATCTCCTGCCGTAGGAGTGCAACCAGAATATTGCTTCGTAGTCCCTGTACTTAAACAACCATTAGAATTAGTAGTTCTATTCGTAGCTTCGCCAGTAACTATCCCGCTATGTTGATCTGTTTTACCAGACAATAATGTCCCGGCATCAAAATCCTCTTTATAAAACCAATAAGCTACTTCTGCATTCTTTTCAGCATATTCTCTTAAAAAATCCTCAATACATGAACTATCACCAAATAAGCGTTCTACTATTTTATCACCGGTTGTAGCAGCATCAAAAGTTACTTTTTGTACGCCAACACAAACACCTCCGGTAGAACAAATTGCATATTCATCTATTGGGCTAACCTTAGAGCATATATCACAACCGGTAGCTGAAGCAGCACAGGCTGTATTATCATCTTCATCGCATACAGTTCCACACACTAAATCAGCTGGACGAGCAATACAAGTCCACTTTGTAGAACTACCATTTTCAAGATCACAAGTATTACAACCATTAGGTGTAGGTGAACATTCAACAGTTTTAACACATGGCTTTCCGCAATAAGCATCACAACATTTCCCTTCAGTTTTACCAGTACTCGCAATTGGTTTTTGTACTCCATCTACCGAAGCAACACATTGATCATATCTAACAACGGATAAATTTATCGCAACCGAAGCATTTGGATCTACCTTCTCATCCTCGCACTGTGCATCGTAAGCACAGGTTTTTTCGTTTAAACATTCATAATTAGGCTCAGCACAAACGCCAATATATCCATCATTTGTTTTCGTGCCGTTTAGCGCACAGATCGTACATTTATTTTCAGATGAACCTGAACCCGCAGAACAATCATTGTCGCTATTACAAGGAATACCACATTTATTTTCCTCAGATCTCTGACAACGATCATCTTTACAAACTGTACAACCGTCTAATGCACCATCACACGCATGTACAAATTTATATAAGTCTGATTTAGTATTATTTATGAAAAACTTCTCATACATGCTAAGAGGATTAGCTTTAATATCTCTACATTTCTTGCCACAATGAGCATCGCCTCCACATGCTCCATAATGCGCCACATTCAAACCCAATTTATTTGCTTCACAACCATTTGGTTTTGTTTGTCTGGCGTCGTCGTCATCACAAGCACAAACTACATCTGCTTCAGTATAACCTTTACAAGGAGCCGTTCCTCTTGAAACACATTGGCCTCTACCTGAACACTTGAATTCTCCTCTTGACCAATCACCACGCTTACAAAATTGATCTGCTGCACAATCGCTATTTCTAGTACAACATTCGGGAGCAACACAAATTTCTTCCGAGCATTTTTGGTTAATGCACATAGGGCATTTTCCGTCACCACCTGCACAATCCGAATTCCCAGCACATGGAGTACCACAAGCGTTAATGGTGCAAACATTCTCTTTACAGAATACACAATTTTCATCACCACCTTCGCAAGCCGCTTTACTATTACATTCTATACCACAAGCATTAGCAGTGCACTCTCCTATGCTATAATCCAGTTGACTTGATAAAGGATCAAAATCATTAGGTACAACCACTCTACAAAATTTACAGTCTTCAGCCCCACCACCAGCGCAATCGGTTTGAGCACAACATTTGCTTTCACAAGATTGTGACTCATATTTACACTCCGCTCCACTAAGTCCATCCACCAAAGGCCCAAAAGTTTTTGCATCTGATATCGTTGCACTAGCAATCATTATCAATAAAAAAGTTAGACCGGAGTACGTAAATGCTCTTATTTTCATTTTGATACCTAATTTAAAATTGTGTAATTGAAATTCTACTACTTCAAGCTACTAATGATGGACGGTCGCTCACATTAAAATAAATAATAAATCAATAGTTTTAATTGGTTTAAATTAGAAAAAATATATGGACAAATATGATGTAGAGGTAAAATATATTTTGCTAAATGTAGTGGTGTCCTCCACAAAACTTTTAACCTCTTGTGTTAAGAATTTAGCTGTTAGGCAATTGTGAATCAGTATTGGTGGGAGTAGAAAGGAAAAATTGTAAATTGTGAATTATGCATTGCTATTTATCATCGTCTTACCGGTAACTCAATTACAAATGACGCTCCATGTGGCACGACATCTTTTACACGAATAAAACCATCATGCCCAGCAATTATAGATGATACAATTGCAAGACCTAAACCAGTCCCATTTTTTTTATTCGTAACATATGGCTCAAAAATTTTATCTTTAAATTCAGTATTAATACAAGAACCATTATTTGAAATGATAATGGATACAATCCCCAAATTAGCATCATAAACTGATTTAATATCTATTTCTGCACGTTCACCATTATGCTTAATCGCTTTAGCAAAATATTCATCAATAGCCGCTACAGCATTATCAAGTAAATTAACAAACACACGATTTATCTGATCCTTATCCAAATTGAGTTCAGGTACTTTTTCATCAACTTCTAATTTAAAAATAATATTATTTCGTGACTGATTATAGAGATTATAAACATTTAATAATAAATCATTTATTTGTACTTTTTCAAGCGCAATATTCGGCATTCTCGCAAATTGCGAAAATTCATTCACCAAAGTTCGCAATGCCTGTACTTGTTCAACAATTGTTTTGCTTGAATCTAAAACTGCTTTTAATTCATCTCGCCCTATTTTTATTTGTTCACCATTATTTTCTTTATCTTTAAATTTTTTCTGAATCCGTTGTGCACTAAGTTGAATAGGAGTCAGCGGATTTTTAATTTCATGTGCGATTCGTTTCGCGACATCCTGCCAGGCTTCCATCCTTTGCCTAGCTGCTAATTCCTCATTAGCTCTTTTTAATTCACGCATCATTGTATTAAATGAAGTTACTAACTCACCCATTTCATCATCAGTCGAACGAGTCACTTCAAAACCAAAATTACCTTTTGCAACCTGATTTGTGGCACGCGCTAACAATCTAATTGGTTGAGAAATATTTTGTGCAATATGCAATCCAATCCATATAGAAAGAAAGATTATCAGAAAGGTTATGCTGACCAACATTAAAGTATAACTAGAATCAATAGGGCGATAAAGATCTATTATATCGCTATAACTGCTCATAAAATATGAAATAAAACCTTTAGCGATAAAGAATAAAACTATCGTAGGCACGACAGACAAACCAGTAAAAGCGAAAACTAACTTTGCTTTTAGACGCGAACCTAAAATATTATGCCGCCGCTCTAAAATAATTTTTACAATGTTTTTAATTATTAGAAATAATAAATAAGAAAGAATTATAACATTTAGATTGATGAGAAAAAATACAAATAGGCTATTTATTAACTCATTATCATCTGAAAATTCAGGAGCGTTACCATGAAAAAATAATCCGGCGAGATAATCCGCAACAATCAAAAATAGTACTAGGATTGCACCTAAAATTAACAATCTGCGATACAATTCTCGAAGTGTTGGCTGCGTTTTCTTTACCATCATCGTTGTCTATTGAAATATTTAAACGCCTGTTCTGTTGCTTCTCGCCCTCGCGGTGTTCTAACGAGAAAACCTTTTTGCATTAGATATGGTTCGTAAACATCTTCGACTGTGTCGCTATCTTCACTAATTGCAGTCGCAATAGTATCTAAACCAACCGGACCGCCAGCAAACTTTTCTATAATCGTTAGCAAAAGCAGATGATCCATTTTATCTAATCCTGCTGCGTCAATTTCTAAAATTTCCAACGCCCTGTCGGCAACTTCCATTGTAATAATTGAATCCGCTAATTCTTCTGCATAATCACGGGTACGCTTTAACAAACGGTTTGCAATACGTGGCGTCCCACGCGAACGTTTCGCAATTTGCTCCGCGCCATCATCAGTAATTTTAACTTTTAATACATCTGCCGAACGATTTACGATTTGCGCAAGTTCCTTATCTGTATAAAAATCAAAACGTTCAATGATACCAAATCTATCACGCAACGGCGCAGTAAGCATACCTGTTCGTGTCGTGGCTCCTATTAAAGTAAACGGTTTTAAATTCAATTTTACAGATCGCGCAGTTGCCCCCTGCCCTACTAAAATATCAATCACAAAATCTTCCATCGCCGGATATAAAATTTCTTCAACTGCACGATTCAAGCGGTGAATTTCGTCAATAAACAAAACATCATTAGCATTTAACGAAGAAAGAATCGCAGCAAGATCACTTGGTTTTTCAATAACTGGCCCAGATGTTGCCTTCATTGTAACCCCAAGCTCATTTGCAATAATACCGGCTAAAGTTGTTTTCCCAAGACCCGGAGGGCCATGCAAAAGTAAATGATCAAGTGGTTCGCCACGTCGCTTAGTAGCTCCAATAGCGATATGCAATTTATTACAAACCGCTTTTTGACCAATATAATCAACAAAAGCTTTAGGCCGCAACGATATTTGCATCTCATCTTGCTCTTGCTCGGATGCGGAAACAATCCGCTTAAAACTTATTTCAAAATCGTTTTCCATAGCGCAGACAACTAGCAATTTAATAAATAATAAACAATGGGCAATATCCGTGACAATCCGTGGATAATTAAAAATATAAACACATTATTTTAGGTCTCAAGATATAGTTGAAGCTACATAAGGTCCTAACTATAACTCCCCTTTAACTTCTTCTAAAGAGGTAAAAGACGCTTTTAAATTACTAATGACTTTCTCAACTATAATTTCCGGCGTTTACAAATTTTCCAAATCGTCTAAACTTTCATCTTTCAACCAAGTAATATCCAAGTTTGTTTTATCGCGCGAAATAATCTCTTCGTATGAATATTTTTTAAACCTATCACCTTCACTACGCTTAGTTTGATTACCTACAGCATAACATTTTACGAAATCCCTCAAATGTTCATCACTAAGAGCGTTATTAACCAGCGTAATATTAGTGTTCGTCCTTAAATCATAAATCCAAACATTTTTTGTGAGATGCCCAGCAGCCAACGGCGGATATTTATCAAAAAATATAACATTTGCCTTAACCCCTTGAGCGTAAAAAATACCGGTCGGCAGCCGTAAAATCGTATGCAAATCAAATTCATCCAACAATCTTTTACGCACTTTTTCTCCGGCACCTCCTTCAAACAAAACATTATCCGGCACCACAACAGCTGCATGTCCTTCAGTTTTCAAAACTGTCATAATATGTTGTAAAAAATTTATCTGCTTATTTGAAGTTGTAGCCACAAAATCATCGCGATTATAATCTTCTTTCTCAATTGCAACAGAGCCATCGTCGCCAATAATTTTTGTTCCACTTTTCTTTCCAAACGGCGGATTTGTAAGCACCATATCATACCTTCTACTACCAGCCCCAGCTAAAGAATCTCGGCACTCTATCGGACACTCTCCATTTCCTATCCCATGCAAATATAAATTCATCGCGCAAAGACTAACCACCAGTGGCGCAATATCTGTTCCGGACAAATTGCCTTTTAATTTTTGCAATTGCCCTTTATTAAGTTTGCCAGTTTTCACATATTCAAATGCCGCGAGTAAAAAACCACCCGTTCCACAAGCTGGATCAAAAATCGTTGTTGTATAAGAAGGCTGCATCACTTCTACAATCGCCTTAATCAAGGGTCTTGGAGTAAAATATTGACCTGCTCCACCTTTGCTTTCAGTAGCATTTCTCTGTAGCAAACTTTCATAAATCGCGCCTTTAACATCAATATTCAAGCCGAGCCACGTCTGCTCATCAATCAAAGAAATTAAACGCTTAAGTTTTGTTGGTTCAGATATTTTATTCTGCGCTTTGGCATAAATCGCCCCAATAATTCCGTCTTGTGCTGACAATTTTTTCAACGTCGCATTATACTGGTCTTCCAATGCCGCACCAGACAATTTACTTAATGCCGACCAATTATATTTTTTAGGAATTTGGCTCGCCGCACTAATCTTTTGCATTTCCGCATCCATTTTTAAAAACAGCAAATACGTAATCTGCGATACATAATCTGTATAGGACACTCCCGCATCTCGCAAAACTGTCGCATAATTCCAAACTTTAGCTGAAATATGTGATTCATTCATTATTGTGTTCCTTATTATTCTTATTCTTTTCCGTTCGTTCGATTCTTAACAACTTCTCAAAATCAGATATATATTGCTTATCTTGTATGGGACGGAATTTTTCATATTCTGCAATCGCCTTATTGTCTGCCTGCTCTTTGCTAACTTGTCCAAGTCCTTGTAGCACTGAATACCCGTTTAAATCCAAATAACCGCTCATAAACCCAATCCAATCTTGCATGGTCGTAGGAAGATGACGATTAGCTCGCATTTCCGCTAAATCTAAAAATGCACTCACTGCCAAACGTAATTCTTGCAATTCTGTTCCCGTCAAATAATTCTTGGCAATTGTAACATCTGTCTTATAAATTTTTCCATTAGGCTGGTGCGCCCATGAAGTAAGCCCCATATATTCTTTTGTGCTATCTGCTCGTTCGTAAATAATTTCTGCGGCAGTTCCACCAGCAACAGCAAAATGTAATTTATTTTGAATAAATGCAAAAAACTCTTTCGTAATAATACTACTTTTATCATAATCAGAAGCAAGCGCAAAAATATCAGCCAACTGCAAATATATACGACGTTCAGACAATCTGATGTCGCGGATGCGTTCCAGCATTTCTTTAAAATACGCTTCATCAAATTTTCTCCCTTGCTTAAACCTTTCATCATTAAGGACATACCCTTTTTGTATATATTCATGCAAAATACGAGTTGCAAATTTACGAAATTGTGTAGCTTTTATAGAATTTACACGATAACCCACTGAAATTACAGCATCTAAACTATAAAATTGTATTTCACGTTCCACTTGCCTTTCCCCTTCAGTTCGAACTACTCGAATTTTTCGAGTAGTTGCTTCTTTTTTTAATTCTTCCGAATCATAAATCCCACCTAGATGGTAGGTTATTGTGTTTTCTTCTACATCAAATAATTGCGACATAATCTGCTGACTCATCCACATATTATCGTCTGCCATATAAACTTCCACTTCTACATCTCCGCTATCTTTTGTATAAAAAGCCAAACCGACACGTTCCGGTATTTCTTTGTTGAATTTATTACGCCACTCAATTAATTGATTATCTAGTTCAACAATTTTCTTATCAGATTTTTTTATTTCTTTTTTCATAACTTTCAAAAAAAATATTAACTCCTCACTTTATTCTTACGCGAGAGTTTGTAATCTATAATTTTTTTTAAGTTTTCATTTTAGTTATGTCGAAATTG
>JAVBQZ010000218.1:0-6712 GCA_031548505.1 Bdellovibrionota bacterium
TTTGTAATTTAATTTATTTGATGTGGTATGCTAATATTTCGGCATTTTTGAGGATTGGCTAAAACCATAATGACAAAAACCTATTATCCTAATAGACCAAAACGCGCGGGCGTATATAGACAAAGGGTAAATAGTTCAATAGTTTTAGTAAATTAGTAGGCACTTGATGTTGATAAAATAGATTTGCCTTGCGAGACAATGCAGGTTGAGATAACAAATCTAACGAACAAAGTGGGTTAAAATTTTTATCTTAGCGTTCTAAGATAGGTAAGAATGAGATGAATTTTCTGTATCGACTAGATAATTTTTTGACATTTAGGCTGAACAAGTGCAGTGGCGCGTTTTTACTGCCTTGTAGATCATAATAACATTGTAATTGTTAAGGGAGTTTTGCAAATTGTGGGCTAAGTCTACGATAGCGAACTAACTACTAATTCTTAATTTAAATCAAAATGGAAAATCAAAATATCGAGCAATTCATAACTCTAACAGATTCAGCTATAAAAATGATCCAAGATGTAATAGAAAAAGAAGGTTTAGAAGGTTATGGTTTACGTATTGTTGCGATGCAAGGTTGCTGTGGCATACAATATGGTTTAGATTTCGATGATACAGCAAATGAGGGTGATGAAATTATAGAAGTTGGAGGATTTAAGGTTTATATGGATATTGATACTGCTCCTATTTTACGCGGTACTAAAATTGATTACATTAATGACATTCACGGTTCTGGGTTTAAATTCACAAATCCAAATACTACTCAAAATCAAGATTGTCGTGGTTGCGGAAGTTCAGGTTGTGGAAGTTGTTAATAGACCTTCCGCACGATAACCAAACAAGAAAGGTGCTCATAAAACTACAAACGGTTATATCTGGAAACTCAAGTAACAGGACTATACACAATAATTCAGCAAAAACGTGCTATAATTTTCAAATTATTTTTAATCAATTGGCATGGTTTTTATGTCCGTATTCAACGTAAAAAGTCACTTTCCCCTTATTTTTCGCTGAAAATAAATAAAATGCTTGTGAAAATCCATATGTTGTAGCAAAGGAACTGTGCTGTCGGCGTTTGTCGGCTGCTCTATTTTGCTAGTGCCACTAGCACATTTCGCTTTGGAGTGATGCTCTCGGTATCTGGCTCTTTATAAATATATTTAATTATGCGCCTGTTTTACGCATTCTTAATGTTTTTTTGGAGATATAAACCGTGGCTACAAAAAAGAAAGAAGTCAAAAAAATTCAATTTAAGCAACCCGCAAATGGCAAACAATATACTCAATCAGAATTCTATGAAGCAATTAACGAAGTTGCTGATTTTGAAAGTCGTCGTGTAGCAAAAGATGTTTACATTGCATTTGCAGAATTTATCAAAGTTGCTCTGAAAAGGTTGTATAAGTTGCCTATTCCAAGCTTTGGAAAAATCTTCGTTCGTCAAACAAATCCTCGTATTGGTAGAAATCCTATTACAGGCGAGCAAATTCGTATTCCTGCGAAAAAACGCGTACGATTAACACCAAACAAGGCACTTAAGGACGCTGTTTTATAGTACTAAAACGGACAGAAATTCTCACACATACTTAGTTGGATGGTGAAGCGCCTTTCTTTGTTTGTGGGAATTTCTACGCTGTATTTTTTATGTCAAGTCTTGCAGGTGCTGGTAAGACATGCAATGACTAGAATTGCTGACTTATTGCACAACTCGTTTCATTTAATCTTCTGTTGATAACCAAAGACTATCAACACAATTCCCCCTATATATTTCTTGTGAAGAAGTTAATTGCTAAATACGAAATAGTTTCCGACTTCGCTACTAGCGATGATGCTGAGTACTTTAAAGCGAAAGATCCTGATGATGGGAAAATAGTCCTTATAAAATTATATAATAAGAAATTTAAACCCAAAAAAGAACTTACTGATATTTTTAAAAAGAAAGTTGCTGCGATTTCTGACTTTAAAACAAAGCATATTGTTCCAATTTATTCTGCTGGAAAAAATTCAGGTAATCGTTTTTTTGTCGTTAGTAAGCTTATTGATGGAGAGTCGTTAGACAAAATTTGTGAGCGCCATTTAGAAAGTAAAGTTATTTTGCGTTACTTTTACGATGTAGCAAAGACCTTGGATAAACTTCATAAAAGTGGAATTAAGCATTTAAATCTAAAGTTAAGTAATATTATAATTCGTACAAAAGACGATCGTGTTTTCTTAACGGATTTTAATCCATTTCAGCAAGATACAGATGTGCCAACAACTGATTTGCGAAATGATTTATTTCTATGCGCGGTTGCATTGTATCAGGCGCTTTTTGGGAAATTACCCTTTGGTGCAAATTCCCTGTTAGAAATTCTTACTAGTGATCATGAAGAGTTTGATGGTAATGAAATAAAATATAATCCGGAGATTTTAAAAGTATTTAAAAAGGTTTTGGATAGACCAGCGTACAATTTTTATAATGATGTAATCTCATTTGTAAAAGCAGTGGCTCAGGCATCAGATATTACAGTTAATGAGTCTAATGAATCACATAAAACGCATAATCTTGGTAGTCAGTTTAAGCGTATAACTGGTGTTTTTATTACGGTCGGTGAACAATGTATTGATAATATTCGTGATTCACGTATGTTTAAATCAGGTGGTTTTTCATCTGATCGGCAAGAAGAAGAAAATTTACCACCTTATCTAAAAAAAACGGCTGGTAATCGTATGCCAAATTTGCAGTTCTATTTTGTTTTTGCTCTACTATGTGTAGTTGTTTGGTTTTTATTTTCTAGAAGAGGGAGTATAGAAACACAAGCTGTACTAGAAACACAGGCCATATCGAATAAGCCGATTGTTGAATCATCTCAAATACTTAAAACAAAGATTAAAGAGCAACCAAGTAGCCTAAATAACGAAAGTAATGTAACGGTTTTGGCAGTTAAAGAGTTAATAGAAGAAAAAGAGGAAACAGAAAAAACAAAGACTAACTTTTTAAAAAATTTGACGATTGATAATTCATCTTTGCTTACGGATGAACAAATTTTGACAATTTTAAATGATAAAACGGCAGCAAACAATGTCTTGCATATTGCACTTTTAGAAGTTGGTAGTAGGGGTAAAATAGAGTTTTATAAACCATTAGGTTTAATTTATAATCATTCTAATTCAAACGTTAGAAGCGCCGTAGCTCTTGCATTAAAACATGATAATTACATTGGACAGAACGCATCCCTAATAATGTTAGTAAATCTTCTGCAAGATGAAGATATGCTTGTGCGTGGTTTAGCTGCGAAATCTCTTGCTAAACTTGGAACGAATGAGGCAAGGTCTGCTTTATCTGCTAGATTACGCGTAGAGAAACAGCAAGCGGTAAAAAATGCAATTAATAATTCACTGGAAATAGCTATTGATGATGAAGAATAAAATTTTTTTTTATTTGATAACAACAGTATCGTTGATTTTTATTGGCGTGGTATTGTTCGTGCCTGTCTATGCCAATGATGATTTACTTTTTAAATATCGTCTTAAAAAAGGGGATACTCTTGAGGGAATTGCAGTTTTATATACCGGTAAAATTGAAAATTACGAGATTTTAAAAGATATAAATCCTGGTGACAAAGTTGAAGGAGATACTATTTTAATACCGCGCGAACTTGTAATTGGAAGTGAAAAAGTTGTTAATCTTAGTGGCGGCGCTAAAACTAAAAATTTGGCAGAAGCAGTAGTAGATGGTAAAGTTGAAAATACTTCTGTTGTAGAAAAGAGCACGGGTACTGCTAGTAGCCTTAGCAAAAAGGTAGTAATTACTGATGTAGCTCCCAATACATCAGTATTAGAACCAATTGATTTTGATGAAAAAAAGAAAGAAGCATTATCTTCATCTTCAAGTGTGAGTCCGCAGCAAAAATCTGTACAAATTCCGATAAAAGAATTAGTCGAGGATATTGAAATCAATTCTAAGCAAAAGGTAGAAATTATTGAATCGCAAGAAAGTGAAGAGAAGATTCGTGAACGTCTTTTAAATGAATTGCTATTAGATTAGTTTGCATGATCTTAGATAAGACTAAGATTATTGAGAATAATTATTATGTGCTATTTTAAATAAGTGTGAAAAAACAAAAAAACATACAAAAAAGGCAAAAAAAGGCTGAAACACAAAGCCAAAGTGTTGATGGGAAAAAGTTAACTCAGCCGGGCAATGGGGCACAACCTCGTAAGCGTTCTGATACAGACGCTTGGTCATTAGGTGAGCTTGAAGCATTAAGAGAAGAACTAAAAAAAATACCTGCTAAATATGATTTGTCATTTGATGATGAGCCAGACGGAGAAATTGATGAAGAAAATGTTAATGATGAACAATCCTCGCTATTGGGAAGAATTTTTAAAGCAATTTGTATTTTAGTAATTGTAGTCGCCGGAACGGTGTTTATAGTTTATAACAACACGGAAGGAAGAAAGCAGGCGATTCAGGATGAAATGAATATTATAAATTCACGTGATAACCTAACTGCCAGTAATAGAACTATTACTACTGAACAAATTGAGAAAATTAATGAAAATGAGCCGATAAACGATATTCAAAAATTAATTCAAACACCAGAAAAGGTTTTGGGAATGTTGGAGAGTAGTTCAAGTAAAAGTTCGGTAAAAATTATGGGTATAAGTAGTAGTAGTAAATTATCGTCTGCAACTTCTAGCTCGTTAATTTCCTCCAATCTATCAAGTGTAATTTCGGCTCGACCAAGTTCTGACATAAAAAAATCATCAATTTCAATTGTTTCATCAACAAAATCCGAAGTTTCTGAAGCCACGGGGGAAAGCAGTATTACGAAACAAGCTAGTACTAGTAGTGCCATTGTAAAAACCGAGTCTAGTAATGTTAGTACGACTAGTTCTGCTATGAAAATTGAGCATAAAACAGCGATACCTGATTTTAGCGATGTCGTTGTACAAGGCAATGTTATTATTTTATCAGCAACAGGTAATGCACTTACAAGTAATGATATAGTCACTAGGGATGACGTTGGAACATTGAAGTGGCGTATATTGTTGAGTGCGACTTCTCCTGTAAACGATAAACGTTTCGCAGATTATTTAAAAATGCATGCAATACTTTCTATAGTTGATGATAGTTCATTGCAAATTATCAAAACCTTAGAGCCGGTTGTGAGTGAATTTCCTGACGAAAACAATTTACGTGCTGTTGTATTAAGTGGTTTATTTTCGCATTTATCTAATGGGTTAAAAGCTGGCAACTATAGTATAGTTTTTTCTATTGGTAAAAGAGTAATTTCCACTGTGCATCTTGCAATTGATGAAGGGAAGCAAACACAGCCGATGAGTCCTTTTGGGGAAGTCGCTGTTAAACATACTGGTACAGATTCAATTGTAAATGAAAATTTAGTTTTGCCGACATTGCCAGATAATGATGTGATTTTATCGACCTTACCAGCACAAAATTTCGACATGTATTCAGGAGTCATAAAAGGGGTAAATAAATTTGGTGGAAATAGTGAAAGAACAATAACTTTGAATATTGTATTTAATGATGATGCTTCGATTTCTGGAGAAGCGAATGTTTCAGGTATTGGGCAGATGGCTATAAGAGGTAAAAATTTACAACGCGGATTTGAAATCTATTTAACAGCGGGGGGACAAAATATTAAGTTAACGGGTGCACGTTATCCTACAATGTTACGAGGTCGTTTTGTGAGTGGTAGTCTAGAGGAAGTGGGGAATTGGGAAGTTAGCAAATAATCATATGAATTATTTTTGCAACAACTTATCGCTAGGTAAAATTGCGAATTGTGCATTGCTTGTATTTTTTCTTACACTCAATGTAGCTTGCACGGCAGAGAATGATGTAAGAAAGATTCCATTAGTTTTCAATTCCACCTCACATCAGTTTAAGGTTGAACTTGCGGCAAATGATGAACAGCGTGTGCGTGGATTAATGTTTAGGGAAGAATTAAATGATAATGCCGGAATGCTTTTTTTGTTTAGTGATGAGATACCACGATCATTTTGGATGAAAAACACTTTGATTTCATTAGATATCATTTATCTGGACGAATATAAACGCATCGTATCAATTGCAAAACGAGCTAAACCACTAGATGAAACATCATTGCCTAGTATTTTTCCTGCGCAATATGTTTTAGAAATCCGCGGTGGTTTAAGTGATGAATTAGGAATAAAAAACGGAGATATGGCATTGTTTACATTGCCGGTTGATTTTGTTATTGAATAAATTTCGCAGTCATCAGTTAGTGATGATAATTAATTACTATAATTACATTTGGAGGTAATTTTATGACGACTATTATTGGCAGTCAAACAGAGAAGAATCTTTTAAAGGTATTTGCTGGCGAATCGCAAGCACGAAATCGTTATACGTTTTTTGCAAAGACGGCACGTAAAGAGGGATATCAAAAAATTGCGAATTTTTTTGAAGAAACAGCGGGTAATGAGGAAGAACATGGCAAGTTATTCTTTAAACAATTGGAAAGTGGCAAAGCGTTAGAAATTACCGCTACATATCCAGCAGGATTTATTGGAACAACACTTGAAAACTTAAAGCAAGCAGAACTCGGTGAAGAAGAGGAGTATAAACTTTATCCGGAATTTGCAGAAGTTGCAAAGGGAGAAGGTTTTGTTAAAGTAGCATCGCTCTTCACAATGATTGCAGAAATTGAAAACCAACATCGTGATCGTTTCTCTAAGCTTTGGGAAC
>JAVBQZ010000183.1:0-5661 GCA_031548505.1 Bdellovibrionota bacterium
CGAACTGCCAATAGTAATACCAAGGTCGGACGTTGCGGTCTTTCCATGATGAAATTTCTTTTTCTGCAATTCCTACTGCAAAATCATCGTGGGAAAAATATGTATACCCAAACCACCAGAAAGAAATTACTAAAGCGACAATAATCATTCCGGTTATTGCCCATTTTTTTTCTACTATACTAGTGCGATAAACTAAGATGTGACTGATTAGGAAAGGAAGTAGCATGGCATACAATGAAACAGGACCTTTGCTTAGAAAAGATAAGCCGATGAAAAGGCCGGAGAGAAGAAAATATTTCCATTGGGCACCTTCTTCCTTCAATGCGATAACCATGAAATAAATGGCACTTAACATAAAGCTATGTGTATAGATGTCCCAGGTTGCAGTTCGCCCCATTAACATCACATTGAGAGATGTTGCCATAATTAATGCTGCAAGCGTGCCTGCTACACGGTTTTGGGTAAGTTGTGTCATTAACAGAAATAGAAAAAATGTCATTAATGTTGCTGACAGACCAGCAGCATATCGTTGTACAACTAAGTTGCTTGGTGTCAGATGTTCAATTACTGCTGCAATCCAAGTCGGTAGTGGTGGTTTTTCAAGGCGAGGTTCGCCGTTCATAGTAGGTAATAGATAGTTCCCATATTTCACCATTTCCTGTGCTGTCACTAGATTTCTTGCTTCCATGAGATCAGCCGGAATTATTTGATTGTTAACAAAAAAAGAAAAAAAACAAACGATAGCGATTACGCTTAAACAGAGATAGTGATTGGATTGAAAATATTTAGTTATATCCATATTTGTTTGTATTTTTAGTTTTGATTATTATATTTTTTTTTGTATTGAGTGTAATACACAAAATTATTAATTGCTGCATTTATGTTTAGAAATAAAATGGTTTCAAAATAAATTGGATAACTCAATATTATATTGAGTATTTTATATCTTTAAATACTGTTTTTTGTAAATGTCATAGATTAAGATATCTACTTATATAAAAAATTTGAGGATGGTATCTAATAGTCATATTTCCTTAGTTAGTGAGGGTAGATAAATGGCTACTTTCCAATGTAAAATAGCAAACCCGATTTTCACAATGTTATTTTTGTACTTAAATCATAAAGTATGATGAAAATTTTAAAAAATGAAAATAAAATAAAAATCGGCGTGTTGAATATGCAATACGGTAATCATAATTATGGTGCTGTTTTGCAGGCGGCAGCGTTAGCAAATACACTAGAAGAAATAGGTTGTGAAGTTGAACATATAGATTTTTGTCCACAATTAACACTTTATCAAAAGGTGCGCGAAGTAAGATTACAGACTATAAAGAAATATTTATTAATAATTTTCAAAAAATTATTTGCCAAACAAATGTCACTACAACTGCAAGTCGTTGGGCGAGAAGTTTTTGAAAACTTCCGCTTAAAATGGCTTAAAAGAACTTCAAAAACATTCTTACATTCTCAAGAGCTAAAAGAATACAAATTTAATTATGATGTTGTTATTGTTGGGAGTGATCAAGTTTGGCGTCTAAAATATAATAGAGAGAATATAACTACATTTTTTTTAGATTTCGTTTCTCCTCCTATAAGAAAAATTGCCTATGCTGCGAGTTTCGGACTTGATTATTTTGAATCAGGGGAGGAGGGGGAAAGAAGAAGGCAAATAACAAAATTGTTAAAGCAATTTTCTGCGATTTCCGTGCGCGAAACTTCAGGAGTAAAAATTTGTCAAAAAATGTTTGATGTAAATGCAGTCCAGGTTATTGATCCGACACTACTTGCAGGGGTGGAGTTTTTCAATAAAATTATTGAAAGTGAAAATTCATTTCAAGCAGCAGGTTGTTCTGATGTTGTTTGTTGTGTGTTTGATTATAGTAAATTTTTACGGAAGTTATTATTAGAATTACAAGATAAAAATATTACTACAGACATTATCTATCCTATTAAAGAAATTGAGGGAACCCAGCGTTTTATTTCGGTTGCTTTATGGTTGAAGAGAATAAAAGAAGCTAAATTTGTAATAACAGATTCTTTTCATTGTGTTTGTATATCACTTTTATTTGAAAAAAATTTTGTTTGTGTTGCAAACCAAGAACGTGGAATTTCACGTTTAAATGACTTGTTAGGCGAAGTTAATCTTAGAAATAGAATTATTACTAATAATGATGATATTTCAAAGGTCATTAAATTATTAAATGAAAATATACAGTATGATGAAGTGAGAAATTATTTTACGCACAAAAGAAAAGATGCTTTGCAGTTTTTGCAAAAAAGTTTGTTTGATTAGGACCTTATTAATTAATGGAATTACAAGTTTATCAAGTAGCTCTTTAAAAAAGTGTACGATTTTCTGGAAGAGAAGTCGATTTTTCAATTAATTGACTGCAGGCAATAGTAGTATATAACTTGTTTTTTGATCGGTTTTATCAAGTGTTTTGTAAAGAGTCTCTCCTTTTTGTGTATCCAGCATATTACCAAACTTATTATATACATTTCTATATTGGTTTAGAATCGCTACAAACATTATTTTTAACAAATAATTCTACTTGTTTTAGTTCATATTTAGTCAATTTATGCAAAGCTCCGGAATGGTCTCTTGCAGTAGTAAATCAATCCTACCTTCTAAATAACGGTTCGAATAATTCCTTATCGTTTTATTATCCAAAGATAAAAACTCTAAGATATTTTGCCTCCCCCCCCCCCCCTGTCCCATGTATCTAACAGTAAAATACATTTTAAACGATCTGCATGAGGAATCTCTCAATCCGGTCTTAGTTTTTCATATATCTAATTGTTCTGAGTCTGTTAAATATCTTGCCATAAACTAAGAATACAACTTTTACTAAATTAACTATACAGAATAAACACTGAGAAACTCAAAGAGTCGGAGCATATATTCGCCCCCTATAAACCTCCCTGAATTTTCGGTCTTCTGTAAACACGATTTTTAGAAATATTAATAAAAAGTTGGAAATAACTAGGTTGTTAGTGCTAGAGGGGTGCTGTTTTGAGCAATATGTTTTTGTAAAAAGCTATTAAATAAAAAATCTTGGCTCAAGATTAGTTTAGAGAGAATTTGTTAAATATATGGAGATGAATTACGATATACAAAAAATGGCTTCTTCTAATAATAAAAAACCAGTTTTATTTCTTCATATCGGCTACCCTAAAACTGGTTCTACTGCACTACAGGCATGCTTGGAGAAAAATAGAAAATTATTAATGAAAAATGGTATTTGTTATTCGGACCACATGGGTAAAATTTCAAATCACGCAAATCTAATGATTAGTGTGATGGCCGAATATCTTAAAAAAAACTATGCTCCAATACGCCTGTCTTCATGGGCTAACTATTTATCGGCATATATAGAACCTCCTACAAATATTATAAATAGGATGAAGTCAGTTTTTTATAAAAATGATTGTCATATTTTAATTATATCTAACGAATTTCTTGCTGGGCCATTATTTAGTGTGCTTAATGTTTTACCAAATGATGATAAGACTATGAGACCTTCTATTTCAGAACAAAGAAATTATATAATGAAGTATCTGAAAGAGATGTTTAAGGAGTTTGATATAAAAATTGTTTGTTACTTAAGACGCCAAGATGATTATGTCGAATCTTTTTATAATCAGCAATGTAAAACGGTTGGTTCTTGTGAAACTTATCCCCTTACTTCAACGAAAAAGTTTAGCGAACAAACTGAATGTATATGTGGAGGTTTTAATGTAAATTCAATTATGAGAGGAGTAATAGAACGGGAACCACCTTCTGATTTTTTCCAAACTCTTTCCGCATGGGCAGAGATTTACGATAAAGGAAATATTATAGTTAGGCCATATGAAAAGAGTCAATTAGTTAAAGGTATAGAGTACGATTTTTTTGTGAATGTGTTAGGATGTAGTAGCGATTTTGTTTCAAATCTTGAAGTAGGTGAAAAAGTTAATACCGGTATAAGTACGGATATTATCGAATACAAAATAGCTGCCAAATTGTTTGATTTGGATCAAGAATTCATTGAACTAGATAGTCGTCCTGCGCTCGCTTATCTTAAAAATAACAATAAAAAAAATATACTTACAGCTAAACAAGCGAAACGTCTTCTTGATTATTGTAAAGAGGATAACGAAAAAATTGCTAGAGAATATCTTGGGAGAGAAGATGGGATTCTGTTTTATGATTTGTCTCGCGAAGAAAAAGATGACTATCCTGGGCTTTCTATGCAAACTACACTTGATATTTCAAGAGAATTAGTACTTATGTTGAAAAATAAGACTATGTATGAGAAGGTATTAGATGATTTAGCAATACTTGTTGATAGAAAATTTCCGCGATTACGCAAACTTCTATACGGATTTTATAAGTATCAACAATTATTTAGAAAAGAAATATCCACGAAATAGCAAAGGGGATATACTTTAAAATTTATTGCGAAAAGGTCTATAGTAAATTCTTTTGAAAAACGTTTTCTAAATTTATCTTATTTTTGTTTTTTAGTGTTAAGAAGTTGCATACAGAATTTTCATTTACTTCAGTAGTATTTTAGTGTTAAACATATTTTCTGTATTTATTATCATAAAATATGCCTTCGTATGCTCTTGTCGATTCCTCAATTACCATTAATAAGCGTTATAGTGCCGATTTATAATGCCGAAAAATGGTTAGTAAAATGCATTAAAAATATTCAAGCGTCAACTTATCAGAACTTAGAAATAATTCTTGTTGATGATGGTAGCTCAGATGAGTCAGGACAGATTTGTGATGATTATGCAAAACAAGATGCAAGAATAAAAGTGGTACATAAAGTAAATGGTGGTGCAATGTCTGCACGTAATGCAGGACTTGATATTATATCAGGTGATTATCTGGCTTTTATAGATAGTGACGATACTATCAGCGAGAAATATTTTGAACTATTAATAGAGGCACTAATAAAAACTAATGCTGATATGGCAGTTTGTAGTTATAAGGTTATTTACACAGGTTATGACAGATTTCGTAGTGTTCCAAAATCTGGATTTTTAAGTCAAACTGACCTAGTTGATAATTTTATAGATAATTTCCAAAAATATATTATTGTCTTTTCACCATTGTGGAATAAATTAATTAAAAAAGAATTATTTGAAGATATTACTAAGGGGCTAGACGGTAAAAAAACGCAAAAGCGGATTTGGCATTTTAAAGAAGATATAGAAACTTTTGATGATATGTTTACAAATGCTAAATTGATAGAACGTTGCAAAAATGGCGTAGTATTTGTGAACCATCCTCTCTATAGTTATGATTACGATATAAACCAATCGTCAGTAAGTAAAAACGCAACGTTAAATGACCATAACATTGCGCTCGTAGCATTTTGTAATGTATTTTCACATATTATTCCATCTCGTCAAAGTGATATAAAGAATATTTATAGCTATCGTTTATCATTTAATAAATTTTATGCAGTTCATTGTTTAATTATAAACAAGCAGGCACAAATCAATACCAAATTAAATTGGCTAGATATATTAAATGTCTTACGTCTATCCAATAGTTTTGAAGAACGTATTGGAGTTTGTCTAATATATTTTCTTCCTAAAATACTGTACAGGATCTGTTTTAGATTTCATAGTAAGTTAACAAGTTTTGGTTTGTTAAATGAATAGTAA
>JAVBQZ010000165.1:0-5570 GCA_031548505.1 Bdellovibrionota bacterium
GGCTAAGTAACTCTCCTAACAAGAAGTAATAAGCTGTCTTTTCATCTGCATTAAGTGCCGATGTGGAGGAGTCTCCACCATACGGATCATTAAAACCGCCAATATTCGTAGCACAAGCGGTACAAAACAATAGGCAAATACAAAAATAAATATTTTTTTTCATATAGGTACATATAAAAGGCGTGCGCGATAGCCTCTAATCCAAGAAATTCTATAATATCAAAAAGGGCACACACCTAACTTGCCTACCCGCTTTAAGCAAGAAATTATCTCTTTTTTACTACAAAAACTAGCTTAGATATATTAGACATAAAGCTATAACTAAAAAATATAATTGTCTATAAGCAACATATATATTAGCGGACAGGCGCAATCAATCTTAACGTACTTCTGCCCCAAAAATAGATAAAATACTGTAATTCTCAAGTAACAGAATTACATCCCCTAATCTACAACTATTATGATACCTCAAATTACAAAAATAACTTTTCGCAGTCACATTATCATCTGTATTTTACTTGTTCTTTCCTTCACTTTTACCTCATCCTGTACAAAAAAAGAACATAATTCAAATATTGCTAATCCACTAGAGACATGGGGCAACACTTTAATGACAAAAGTTCCAAACAACGCTTTCGGCGTTGTGTATTGGAATACACAGAAGAGTGCATATGACAAATATATGTCGTCAAATTGGAACACAAGTAATTCACGTCTTATTGATGACGGTATTGCTACATCAAATAAATTCATAAAAACATTTATAACCGTTATAAAGAGGGCTGGTTACTCACCTGATAATTCAAATTGGACAGAAATTTTTTCAGAGAATGTTCTTTTTGCAAGCAATGATACTACAAATAATAATGGGCTTTATTTCGCACTTATCACAAAAAGCGCAGATAAAAATGCGCTGGAAAAACTTATTGCAGCGTTAAAACAAACTATAATTGATGGAGAAGCATTTAAAATAATCCCAGTACAAGGTCAAAACCCTGAGGCTTTTGGGCTTGAAATCACCTCATCTGCAAATAACGCTGGCACAAAAGCATTGTACTTTGATTGGAAAGACAATTTAATGATAATTTCATCATCCAGTAGAAATCTGAGTCAAATTTTAATGACTGATAAAAAAGAATTACCAACTTTTTTTAAAACGCCTGAATATAAAAAAGCAACTAAAGGATTCCCATATTCCCAAGATATTATTTCCTTTGCTTATGCTGATTTCAATGCCATCAAAGATATGCTAGAACCTGCACTAGTAGCTTTGCAAAAACTTACTACAGCTAAAAAACTTTCTCAATTTCCTTTTGCGGCATTCGCTATGGCTGTTTCAATGGACAAAGAATTAGCATATAATATTCGCTTACTTAATAATGAACAAGAAACTTCAAAAGAATTAATAAATACTAATATTTTTCAATCATCAATGTATGAAACAGTAAAAGTGGTTGGGAATAAGCCACTTGCGCTACTAAGTATAGATGGCAAAACACTTAAAAATATATTGGATAATGTTAGTAATATAAATTCTAAAAACAATATTTTAGAAATTATTTCAGATTATCTAACAAATACGAAAAGAGTTTCGATTGTTGCTAATAGCGCAATACCGATGCCTGAAATAATGCTGGTCTTAGAAAGCTCAAATGCAAATAAAGATGAACAAGATTTGAAAAAGACAATTTCAACATTGATGTTATCTAATAATACTGCGAATACATGGAAACGTATTACGTATGATAAATACCAAATTGACCATCTCGATATCTCAAATGCAAATGTCGGCATCTATGTTTTAACCTTTAATGATTTGATTTTAATTAGTTCATCAGAAAATATAATCAAAACATCACTTGCATCTAGCAAAATAAAAAATATTACTTCCACCATGTCCAAAGACGCCAAGGAAACATTCGCCAAAGATGGAAATGCTTCAAATCTATTTTTAGATTTCGGTGAAATCGCGGGATTAATGGAACGTTTTGGTGGAATTGTCGGTATGTTTATCAAAAACGAACCAACATTAAAGCAAATGTTTGAACCTAAAGAATTAGATAAAATTCGTAGAATGGGGGTAACAATTACGACAGTAACTACTGAAGACGATCAGTCGGTTAGGGTCAAAATGTTATATACGAAAAAGCAATAAGAACGACTACAATTCACAATGTACAATTCACAATTCACAATTGCCTCGCCACCCAACCACAGAAAAGAAATAATATTTTGGAGGCTAAGGAGATTGGCAATTGTACATTGTGCATTATTATTCCTCCTCCTGTTATCCGGCAATACATATACCTTTGCTTCGAGTGCCGAGAGTCTAAACGAAATTATCACTCAAGCAATTGAAGCAGAAAAGGCAGATAATAATCTTCAGGCGATCGCTTTTTATAAAAAAGCAATTGCAATCTCCACGGCTGAGAATCCGTCACTATATTACAATTTAGCAAATTTATTTCTTAATAATAATATCCCGGAAGCGATATTTTATTATCGTAAAACACTTGAGCTTAAACCAAATTTCACGCCGGCACAACAAAATCTAAAAATTGCCCGTCAAGTTGTTATTGATAATGCGAAATATAAACTGTTTTTATATAACCAACCGCTTAACCAAACATCATTACTCTTGTTGCCTACTGAAACATTTAATGTAGTCACTATTACGATTCAGTTTATAATTATTGCCATTGTAATCGTAATTTGTACTACCATCTTGCTCATCGCCAAGCATAAGAAAATAAAAAAAATCTTTTATCTTATAAACATACTTTGCGGCATATACTTCGGAATACTCGCTATAAATTTATTTTTTGTCACTCGAGATCGCTTTGGAGATATTTCATTTTCACTGCCACGTTTACCAAATATTTCATCCGATAAAATCTGTGTGACAAAAAATATAAATACTAATGTTTTCGCAAATAAAGATATGACGCAGGCTACTCTGATTTTAGACGCAGGGATTGAATTAGATCATTGTGAAATTGACGCGGATAACGACAGTATTAAAACGGTTTTACCGGATACAATACAGACCGTTTGGATAAATAAAGAAGATATTTGTGACAATTTTTAACATCACAAATTATCAAATCGAGAACCAAATAATTTGTTAGTTTCATCAACTAATTCATTGATTGTCTCTTTAATACTCTGTTTCTTTTTTACCATGCCTGCAGATTGCCCCGCCATAAAAGTTCCATTTTCTTCGTCCCCTAAAAGAACAGCATTTTTTAATGAACCAAGCGCAGCATATTCAAATTCCTCAGCAGGCGCCCCAGACTTTTCGAGCTGTAATATTTTATTGGTGAATTGATTTCGAATTGCACGGACTGGACGTCCATAACTTCTGCCCGTCACTCTGGTTGATGTATCTTTTGCCTTGATAACAAAGTTTTTATAATTTTCATGTATCATGCATTCATCGCATACTAGAAAACGTGTACCAATTTGAACACCAACTGCACCAAGCATAAATGCTGCAGCTATACCTCTCCCATCTGCAATACCACCTGCCGCTACGACTGGTACTTTTGCAGTATCCACAACTTGAGGTACCAATGCCATTGTAGTTGTCTCCCCAA
The DNA here is from genome assembly GCA_031548505.1 of Bdellovibrionota bacterium. Taxonomy (GTDB): domain Bacteria; phylum Bdellovibrionota_C; class UBA2361; order SZUA-149; family JAITKM01; genus JAITKM01. The sequence goes on from JAVBQZ010000165.1 coordinate 3,597, forward strand.
TATGACCACCCGCCTCAGTTCCTTCTGCTATAATAACATCAGCACCTAATTTTTCCATGCTAACTGCCATGGCAACTGAAGGAACTACTGGCATAACTATAATACCAGCATTTTTCCACATACTCATATATTTAGCTGGAGAACCGGCGCCTGTTGTGACAACTCCGACTTTTTCCTCCACTAATAACGAAGCGTATTCATCTGCAGATGGAGACATTAGCATAACATTTACACCCAAGGGCTTATCTGTCATTTCCTTCGCTTTTCTAATTTCGTTTCTTAATAAATCTACAGGCATATTTCCTGCGGAAATTATCCCCAAACCACCCGCGTTAGAAACTGCAGAAGCTAAATTGGCATTTGCAATCCAAGCCAGTCCTCCTTGTATAATAGGATATTTGATATTTAATAATTTACAAAGGCTATTCATATAATTCCCTTAATTTTCAAGTTCAAATATAACAATCGAAATAGTGGTAAAAGCATGTATGTGTTACATCGGCACTAAACAAACTAGGACATCATACTCTCCAAATCTAACCCAATCACCATGGTTTATATTTGTCGGTACAGTAACCTTTTCAAATTCTCTCTGACCAACGAGTTTGATGAATGTTCCATTCTCGCTCATCAAATCTTGAATTTGAACCCCACTACCTGCATTTACTTTTAATAAACAGTGCGGAATTGAAATTGCAGCATCAGGGATAACCATATCCGTGTCACGCACACGTGAACTCGTAATAAAAAATCTACCTTCACGCAACTCAACTGCGTTACCAGACTCATCCTTTTTAAAACTGACAAGCCACCCGAGCAATTGTTTGGAAATAGTTGTCGGCGTATTTATTTGGGTTTGATGATTTTGTTTTTCATTAGTATCTTTATCGTTAGTTTTATTTGGAATATCTTCGTGACTCACGATATTAGGTGCCCTGAAATTTGTGGTAGCATCAATATTACCCCTATCTTTTCTTTTTACTAATCGCTCAACAGATGATGATGGCTTCACTGCTTCTTTTTTAACTTCAAATGATACACCTGTATTTTTAACTTCATTATTTTTATTTATCTGTGCTGGGCGCGCACTATTAGAATCACTAACAACATTATTTTCTGGAGCTCGCCACCTATCGTTACTGCCCTCCTCTTCTATATCCTCTGCTGTTATAGGATAGGAATCAATATCATCTTCAATATGTTCATGCTTTAACAAGTTATAGATTGTTCCAGAATTGCTACTGTTTATATCCGGTTTTTCATTCTCAATTTCTTTCTCACTACTTACTTCTTCATCAATAGAAAAAATCTGACTTGCATGACGTTCAGCACTGTTTACAGAAGAGGCAGGACTAAACCCACCTTCATTCGAAGTAGAATCTACACCATTTTCCTGTTCCGGCACCAATGTCTCACCACACATTCTACAATGTCTTGCCATTGACGGCACTAAACTTCTGCAACCGGGACAACGCACAAATTTTATTCCTTTATCATCCATAAATTACCTATAATTTAGAAAAATAACAGCGCAGCTGCCACACTAACGCAACTTAGAAAAATTAAATACAACCAATTTTTATAACTTTGACCACTAACAACATTCTTGTCTTTTTTAGTTTTATCGTCATTAAAATCAAAAACTTCAGCTGAGGACGTATATTTTCGCTCACCCAGACATTCATCTTTTATAGAATTTACAACACTAGTAAAAATGCTAGTATCATCTTGAGTATTGTTATTTATAAAAAATATTTCCGTATGTGTACTAATTTCATTATCCAAAAATACTTCCGTGTCAGACGGTTGCTCCCCATGTTGTTTAGGCGCTTTCTCTACTGGTTTTTCATCTGGTGCAAATAGAATCTCTAACTGCACATCATTACCAAAATTCAAAATAGCATTTTTATCTTGAGGTAATTCTATAGATTCGTTTTGCGGGACACGATTATCACCGACATAGACACCATTTTT
>JAVBQZ010000111.1:0-10576 GCA_031548505.1 Bdellovibrionota bacterium
CGCACTAATTACGCCGTTAATTCCAGGAGCAGGCCCGCCGCCTACAATAATTGCAAATGCTAGTTTATGAGTCATTCTATTTACCTTACAAAGAAAAAAACGGGGCAAAATCGACCCCAATAAATATTAATACAATTGAACAACACAAAAAGTGTGTTAAAAAAATTTTAAGTTATTGCGTCAACCGACAACTATATTAAAACCACAATCCACATAATGAATTTCCCCTGTAACTGATGAAGACATCTCACTAAGTAAATATACCGCCGCGTTGCCAACATCTTCTTGCGTTACACACTTTTTTAGCGGTGCAGCTTCTTCAAAACTTTTCATCAATGACTTAAAATCAGAAACCCCCGATGCTGCTAATGTTTTAATTGGTCCTGCGGAAACTGCATTCACCCTAATTCCTTCAGACCCTAGATCCGCAGCAAGCTCGCGTACTGATGCTTCAAGCGCCGCTTTTGCAACGCCCATTACCTTATAATTCGGGCAAACTCTTTCTGCACCATGGTAGGTCATTGCAATTACACTTGCACCCGGATTAAAAACACGTTTTGCCTCTGCTACTAAGCGAATTAACGAATATGCACTTACGTCAAGAGCATGTTTAAAGCCTTCACGCGATGTTAGATGAAAACGGTTCTTCAAATCATCTCCATTTGCGTGAGCGATTGAATGGACTAGAAAATCAATTTTCCCAAAATCTTTTTCGACCTTGTCAAAAAATTTTATTATGCTTTCATCATTATCAGCTGTACACTCTTCTATAAATTTAGCGCCTAGTGGTTCTACTAGTGGACGCACACGTTTTTCGAGTACTTCATTTTGAAAATTAAAACCAAGTTCCGCGCCATGCTCATAGCAACATTGGGAAATTCCCCACGCAATACTTTTGTTATTTGCAAGACCAATAATGAGACCTTTCTTTCCTTCAAGTAACTTAGCCATAAAAATAAAAAAAATTCACTATTTAGTTCAAAAAATACAACATGATATCAAATAACGCCGTAAAAACTCTTACCAGTTTCAAGGGACATACTTATAACCAATCCCATGCACCGTAACTAAATACTTCGGTTTATCCGGCACATCCTCAATTTTTTGGCGCAAACGCGCAATGAAATTATCAACTGTGCGCGTTGTTGGAAAATTATTATACCCCCAAACGCCATCTAACAAATCATTTCGCGATACTGGGATATCCGGGCGTGAAATCAAATATTTTAATAATTCAAATTCCTTCACAGACAACTCTAACGTCACTCCCTTTTTAGAAGCACGATACGTTTTAAAATCGATTTTAACATCGCCAATTTCACAATTCTCTAATGTTGGTGCTGCTGTAAATGCTGAATTTTGCGCCTGCGTATCCGATAGACTTACTTGTGTTCTACGCAACAGCGCTTTTATACGCGCAAATAATTCACGTGTTCCAAATGGTTTTGTAATGTAATCATCAGCGCCAATCTCAAGACCAATCACCTTGTCAACTTCATCAGCGCGTGCAGTTAGAATAATTACCGGCACAGCAGGATTTTGAACTTTAATTTGTTTAAGAACCTCTAAACCATCAAGTTTTGGAAGCATTAAATCTAGGACAACGATATCTGCACCATCATTCTTAAAAACAGATACTGCCCGTTCGCCATCTTCAACTGAAGTTACTTTATAGCCTTCTAGCGAAAGATTTTCCGCAAGCGACATACGAATTATTTCTTCATCTTCAATGACCAATACGCGTTGCATAGTTTTTTAACCTTTGTTGTTCTAATATAACTTATATTCTAGTGTTGTCCCAACATTTACACTTTTAAGCCACCAACCCAAACGCGATTCCGCTAACCGATTTAGAACCATATTCCACTTATCTTTTCTAGGATAAATTAAATCCGCGTTCCCTTGAATTCCAGCTAATTCTAATGCGATATCACCTGCGGTGTTTATGTTCCCAATATAATCTGCCAATTTCAACTTTACCGCATCTTCACCTAAAATTATCCGCCCATCAGCAAATTTTAAAACATCTTCACGCGATAAATTTCTATTGTCTGTAATTACACTAACAAACTGTTCAAATGCTGTATCAACATTTCCACTCAAAATCATTTTATCTTCTTCTGTCATCGCTCTAAATGGCGAACCAGCATCCTTATATTGCCCGCTCTTAACCACATTAATTGACACGTCATACTTTTGTAAAATACCGGAAAAATTTGGCGATATCATCATTACACCGATTGATCCAGTTATCGTTCCTTTCAAAGTCACGATTTTTTCACAAGCCATTGCAACATATAATCCACCAGAAGCTGCAACATTTCCAAGTGAGCAAACAACATGTTTTTTATCAAACTGTTTTCGTGCATTTTTAATTGCCATGTAAATCTCTTCCGACTCACCTACCGAACCGCCGGGCGAATCAATACGCACAACAACACCTTTTATGCTAGCATCACGTAATCTTTCAAGCAGCTGTTTCTGAAAATCGACTGCCTTCATTTCATCACCGATTTCGTTGGCGATTTGAATTACAGCAACTTGTTTATCCGATTTAACAATTGTATTCGCCACATCCGTATTCCCACTACGGACTATTGCCATTCCAATACCAACAAAAAATAACAGGAAAATCAGAAAGAAAATCATTCCAAAACCTATAAGTAATGACTTTAAACCAAAGAGCAGACCTTTTAAAAAATTCATTATGATGACCTCGAAAGAATTTATAGAACAATACGTAATAACATATAATTACTTAAGAAAAACGTGCGAAAAAGTAATTTAGAGAAACATTTTTGTCAACGTATAATTTATAGCAATGCACAATGCACAGCGCCTCCCCCATTTATACTTATGTTCCTTGAGAATCCGGTATTTTGCGAACCCTTTAGGAGTATGAGTATACGGAGCGACAGCGAAGCCATATACAAATATACTCCTGTTTATAATAATAAGCATCGCGAAGCGATAACCAAACAAGAAAGATGTTTGTATAAACTACTAACGCTGTACTGGAAAACTCAGTATAATATGCAATAGTCTAGAAGAGGACCCCATTAATTTTGAATTTATTTTGTGTTGTGGGGAGGGGGAATTGTGCATTGTAAATTGTGCATTGTACATTATTACCCTATTCTTTCTCCACCCACTTTTTATCTACCTTAACTGACAATTGTAAATTGATTTTTGTACCATAACTCTCTTCTAATTCAATACGCACAAGTGTACCAATTTCTTTTAATGTTTGCCCGCCTGCACCAATAATTATACCTTTTTGCCCATCGCGCTCTACAATAATTGTTGCAAAAATCGTCATCAACGCCCGTTTACGCTCTATCTTTTCCACATGCACTGTCACGCTATACGGGATTTCCTCGCGCATTTTTATAAAAACTTTCTCACGAATTAACTCGCTGATAAAAAAATCATCAGTTTGATTCGTAGTTTCCTCCTCTGGAAACTGCAGCTCACCTTCAGGTAACTTCTCATAAATTACTTCTAAAAGCGTTTTTATATTACGCTTTTTTAAACCGGATATTGGTACAATTTCTGGTATTTTAGTTTTGTCAATTTGTTTAAAAAAGGCTTCAACTAATTTTATAGTTGGTAAAACTTCTAATTGCGGTTTTAAATCAATTTTATTTAAGACGATAATATCTGGTACTGATAAAACGAATTTTCTGCTCTCACCAAAAATAATTTCAAAAGAACGTTTATCACGAATTTGAGAAACATCCAATACGAGCATAGTCAAGTCACTATCACGCATTGAATTCTTTAATGCCTGTCCGAGTAAGTTTTTTAAACGCCCACGTTTTATTTTATGTACAAAACCAGGAGTATCTAAAAATACAATTTGCCCAAGTAGTTCATGCACAGCAACTTTTCTACCTCGTGCTAAATCATCACTATACAATGTTTTGACGCCCAAGATTGCATTTCGCGTCGTATGTGGCTTATTACTAACAATACTTACTTTATCATCAAGAGTCGCATTTAGCAGTGTCGATTTTCCAGCATTGGCTGGCCCAATAATCGCTACATTCCCACAACGGAGTGATTTTTTCATAATTCTTAACTATGTATGTACTCATGCTCCTTGAAAATTCCTGAAAATTTAGTTGGGTTTTCCAAAGAAGCTATTTACGTTTTTTTCTTAATTATAACTTAAATCTTATGGCAATAACAAAGAAAGTAATATCACACTTGAAATATTAATTTATTTTCCTTATAAGATTGCGCGTTTTTTGACAAATATCACATATCATGACGCTTCGTCTAAACCACTTATATCGTATATATTATCATTATGCTTGATTCATTATCCAACAAATTAGCTACTACCTTTAAAAATATCCGTAATAAAGGGAAATTACGCGCTGAAGATATCGAACAAACATTACAAGAAGTCAAAACTGCCCTGTTAGAAGCTGATGTAAATTATAAAGTTGTACAAGAATTTTGCGACAATGTGCGTAGAAATGCTGAAGGAATGCAAGTAATTAAAAATCTAAATCCGGGGCAGATGATTATAAAGTACGTCAATGATGAGTTAATTAAGATTATGGGCAAACATGAGCCGCTCAATCTTAATTCAGCACCACCGGTTATTATTATGTTAGTTGGTTTACAAGGTGCGGGCAAAACAACTCATTCTGCAAAACTCGCGAAATTCTTAAAAGAAAATCATAAGCGCAATCCATTACTTGTATCAGTTGACGTTTATCGCCCGGCAGCAATTAAGCAATTGCAAATTTTAGCAGAAGGGCTCAAAATAAAAGCATTTGATTCTACTACGGATAAATCGCCATTACAACTTGCACAAGAGGCGATATCTTATGCAAAAAACAGTGGTTATGACACTTTGATTTTAGATACTGCTGGCCGCTTGCAAATTGATAATAATTTAATGAACGAACTAATCGATATTGTTGAAGCTGTCGAACCAAATGAAATCTTATTAACTGCCGATGCTATGACAGGACAAGAAGCAGTTAATGTCGCAAAAGGCTTTGATGATTGTCTGGATTTAGACGGGATAATTTTAACTAAGTTTGATGGCGACGCTCGTGGCGGTGCTGCACTTTCAATGCGTGCTGTGACTAATAAACCAATTAAATTTATTGGCGTCGGCGAAAAAATGGACGACCTTGAGGCTTTTCATCCGGATCGTTTAGTTTCGCGTATTCTTGGTATGGGCGATATGTTAACTTTCATTGAGAAGGCCGTACAACACTTTGACCTAGAGGAAGCGGAGAAAATTCGCAAAAAAGCTAAGAAAGGCGATTTCTCGTTAACCGATTTTTTAAATCAAATGCGCCAAATGCAGAACATGGGATCAATGACATCAATGATGAAAATGATTCCTGGCATGGGACAAATCGCGCAAACCGTTGATGATGACAAGGCTGGCAAAGAATTAAAAAAGATTGAAGCAATTATCCTCTCAATGACATTGGCAGAACGTGAAAATTACGAAATACTAAATGGAAGCAGACGTAAGAGAATTGCACGCGGGAGTGGAACAACTGTCGAAGATATAAATAAGCTCATTAGACAATTTACAGAAATGAAGAAGATGATGAAACATCTTCTAAAAGGCGGCAACCCGCTCACTAAAATGCACGGCCTTGCAGGAATGCTAAAAGGCGGTATACCGCGTAATATGTAGCCGATACTGGTGGAATCCATACCGTCTTTTAACATGCCAAGATGAGAAATCTACTTTTTCCTCACTCCCGCTTTCGGTGCTAGCACAAGCAACATTTTTTGTCCTTGCAACCTTGTGCGCTCATCAACCTGTGCTATTTCTTCAAGTTGTGAAATCATATTATCAAATATTTCATTTCCTAAATTAGCGTACATTGCCTCACGCCCTTTAAAACGCATCGAAAAACGTACTTTGTCACCGTCATGTAAAAAATTACGAGCATTTTTAATTTTCGTTTCTAAATCGTGATGATCCGTATTGTAACGAAGACGAATTTCTTTCGTTTCTTGTACTGCACTTTTCTTTTTAATTTCCGCAGCGCGCTTCTGTTCCTTATATTTTAATTTTCCTAGATCAATGATTTTGCACACTGGCGGTTCAGCCTGTACTGCAACCATAACTAAATCCAATCCGATATCTTCTGCCATTCTAAGTGCTTCAGAGGTTCGTAATACACCTAGTTGTTCACCATCAGCACCAATCACCCGCACCTCGGGTGCTGTAATCTGCCTATTTACTATATGTTTATCGTTTTGTTGATTTCTATTATTTGAGAATCGATTATAACCGCCTTGAGTAGGTCTTGATGAGAAAGGTCTAGAACTAGGTCTAGAACCAGAATTATTGTTTCTTCCCTGCATTGTCCTCCGAAAAAAAATTAATAAAAAGATTTAATCTCGATAAGAAAAAAATAAATCCGAGACTAGGAATAGTCTGTATAGGCATACGTTATGCAACAATACACTATGGCGTGCGCATATACTGATTTTGTTATATTTTTCAAGAACTTTCTATTCCACAACAGCTTCTAGAGTTTAGTTACAGATGAGTAATACACACCTTGCTACTGTTGCTTAGTTTTTTTGGAGGATAGGCTCAAATAAGCGATTTTATAGACGAAGAAAGAATCTGACACTCTATATCTTATGTTTGAAAGACATACGAGAATTTTTAAAAATTACACGCATCTAACATTTCGCGCAAAATTTTACACTGTTCCACAATAAATGGACCGTCAGGCGCATAATTCAACGAACGCCAATCAGCAAGAGTTGTAGCATAAATCTCATCTATCGTCTTACCTTCATCTATCTGTTCCTTAACTTGATTTCTAAAATCCTGCGCCAAGGTTATTTGTTTATGTAAAAATCGCGCTATCATTTCGCCGGTTATCAATCCGTTATGTGGAAATGATAAAATATTAATTTCTAATTTTGCTGCTTTATTTAAAGATGAGATGTAATCATTAAAAAAACGAAAACTTGGCACCTCTTTATCACGCCCACCAAAATAACCGAATGCCTCGCCAGCGGCAAGCGCTTTATCAGACGGAACATAATAACCAAGTTGCTCTTTTGTATGTCCAATAAAAGAAAAGCATTTAATATTAACTCCTGCACCAAGCTCTATAACCCCACCTTCTTCTAAAACCTTATCAATCTTTATAGCTAAACCCCACTTAGCAAATGTAGGCATTGCCATCCCTTTGAACGATTCAACTATTGCCTTATTACGCGCATACGCCTCTTTTAAAATAGATGTATCAGATAAAACTTGTTCGCTTTGTGCAGCGCCAACAACAACTAAGTTAGGATATTTTTGTCGTAATTCATAAATGCCTCCAATATGATCGGCATCACAATGTGTTAGGAAGATATAATCTAGTTCTCGTCCTTTTAAAATATTTTCTACTGCCTGCGTAACTTCACCACCTGCGATTGACGCATCCACCAAACCACATTTTTCTGCCCCACAAATCAATAAATGTGATGATACAGATGTTGTAACTTGAAAAATATTATCCGAAATTTGAGATGTTGATTGTATCCACATAAATATAATTCCATTACTTGGCTTTTCCAGAAAAGCCAAGTAATAATGTACAATGCACAATTTACAATTGCCCCACCACCACTACCAAATAAATAATTCACAAATCAAGGTTGTTGCTTTAGGGAATTTAAAACTAAAATCTTAAATTAAATAATCATTAGTCACTAATTAATTTTACCTCTTGCGCATATTCTGGATTGCAGACCAATAGTCCGTCAGCAGTATCCACTACCACAACATTTTCCAAACCAATTATTGCAATTCGTTTTTTAATATTATTTTTACCACTATCTTGCGTATCAGAATACACTGCGCAATTTTTTGTTTCTATAAATTTTGCATCAACATTAGTATAATTTTCTTTCCCTTCTAACATCAAGTCAGCCCAACTTTTCCACGAACCAATATCACACCAACGAAATTTTTCACCTGCAAATACAACAACGTTTCCGGCTTTTTCCAGTACACCAAAATCAATTGACTTTTTTTCAAACCCAACAAAGATTTCTTTTATCTTCTCGCTGTTTTCATTATCTTTTTTAATTAATTCTTCAATTTGTTTCAAACCAGCGTATAGTTCCGGCATAAACTTCTCTATTGCCTGCAACAGTACCGATGGACGCATCACAAACATTCCAGCATTCCAAAAGTAATTCCCACTCGCAACATACTCCTGTGCAATTTCTAGATTCGGCTTTTCTTTAAAGGCAGTAACTTTATAACAGGTAGAGGTTAAGTCATCAGCGGGTGAATAATATTTTCCCTTACAAATATAGCCATATCCAGTTTCCGGATACGTGGGTTTAATTCCAATAGTAATAATCGTTTCGTCCTGTTTTGCGAGCACAATCGCATCGCGACACACAGCCTGAAATTCATCTTTCCCAACGATTAAATTATCAGCTGCCATACACAACATTGGTTTATCACAACCAGCCGATAACAATTTAATAGCAGCTAATCCAAGCGCGGGAGCAGTATTTCGTCCTTCCGGCTCAGCTAAAACCATTGCATCGGGAAGATGATCACGCACTTGCGTTACCAGCGATGAACCAGTTAAAACCAAAATTTCATTTTGATTGATTAGTGGCAAAAGACGTTCCGCCGTATCTTGAATTAATGATTTACCACTCCCGGATAATTGTAAAAATTGCTTAGGATGTTCCTTTGTACTGAGCGGCCAAAAACGCGTCCCTGATCCCCCTGCCATAATTACAGCAACAGCATTAATGGCATCTACATTTGGAAAATTTCCAAAGAATAATTTATACATATAAAAAGTCACAATGTACAATGCACAATTGACAATGTACAATTACCCCTCCCCACAACAACAAAGGAACAATTAACTGTTTAAACTCCAATTAATCGCATTAAGTGGGAAGAGGCCAGGAATGGTCTATTGTACATTGGTATTATGTTGGAAAAATCGAGAAGCATGAGTACATCCAATTATAATTTTGCAAAAGTCCTATAACCCTTCCAAGTATAATGCACTACCTTCTTCTCTTTCTTTGCCACAGTTTTCCATATTTCCGCTCGACTCACACCAAATAACCTTCTACCATCTTCCGAAATTGATACTGTTGTAGTAGTTACCAAACCATCTTCTGTCTTTGTACGAAATTTGATTTCATTTTGTTCAAACTTGTCTTTCACTGCTCTAATTGGCGCAACTTGTCTCACACCAACTGTTTGCAAATATGACTGTGTTGTAGTCGGGATATTTATCATTGAAACGCCTTTTACCAAATCACCTTGATCCGATAACACAAATGTACCCCAAATATTTGTCATCCCGGTCGCGCGAACATCTTTATCAATAATCCAACTCCAAACGCCACCAAAATATGGTTTTTTCGCCATTTCTACCATATCCTGTTCTAATTTTTTCGCCGCAACTTGTGCATCAAATTGAGTTTCAAAAGTTGGCGACATCCAGTCCACGATTGCTCCTTTTACAATACGTTTTTTATTTGACTTCTCACCCTGCACAACTCTTTCATAGCCAGCGAGAGAAATTACATCACCAGAAATAGTATCATCTCTATCACGTGTAAAATATAGTGATGTAATTCCATTGTCTTTAACGCTCTGAATTTCACCAGGATCAGCAACGCCATTCTGATTTTCATCAAACCACAAATAAAGATTATTGAGCTCTTTACCCGAAATTACACCGTCCTTATTTTTATCCAACGATGCTAATGCTTCAAAACCATCGATCCAAGTTTTTCCAAAAGTATGCTGGCCAAATAATTGTTCAACTGATGTCACTTTTATATCATCTGTTTTCTCTAGAATTCCTTTTTTTTCATGATAAACCAATAATGGCATTTGCGCACCTGCCTTCCAAATATACCATTTATCCTTTTCTTGTGGGTTTAATTTAAAGTTACTAGCAGAAAACTTTGGCTTATCAATTCTTTCCCAAACCAAACTAAGCGGTGTCATGTAAGTATTGAAAGTAAGCCCGCCGCAAATACGTTCCGTAATATCGTCTGGTTGATTGTAAACATTGCAACCCTCATCAACATATAAAGTTTTAATCGCCAATGGACTTGGAAGCGCTTCATTATTTGCCGATGACATTTGTCCTTCTAATTCACTCCATAATTTACCTGCCTCTGTTCCCATTGCGTTAAAACCAAGCGAACTATCTGTAAAAAGTTTTTGTAAAATACAATCGTCAACATCGCCAATAAGAACTGAGTTTGACATAAAAGACCAAAGCGATTCATTGTCCTGCCCAAGAAGCCATGAATGGGCGTCTATAACACCAATAGCGGACGATTTTGATGAATTAGTTAAAATATGTGCTCCATGTTCTTTTAAACATTCTCCCAACAAATCAGTTAGCTTTTCTTTCAAACAGCTGTGAATCCTATTACCATCAACAACATTATCAACTAAAGTATTATAATTATAAGACGCACTCGTATCAAAACTAGATGCAGAACTACCTAATCCGTTCGTAATAAATCCCTGATAGAATGGTAGATAAAACTCACCCGCGTTAGTTGAGTCTGC
>JAVBQZ010000169.1:0-5121 GCA_031548505.1 Bdellovibrionota bacterium
TTCTTATACTGTTCCTGTAAATCAGGATTATCTTGTGAATTATGGATTGGAAGTGATTTATCTGCCTTATATAACGCTTTTGCGCGCGCTTTACGAACGAAAGTTTTAGTATCTAAATGATATGGTTGACCACCACCGTTAATACAGCCGCCTGGGCAAGCCATAACCTCAATTAAGTCAGAATTCTCTTTCCCTTTTTTCACATTTTCCAAAATTTCACGCGCATTTGCCAGACCAGAAACTAAGGCAAGCTTTAACTCAACATCACCCACATTTAGCTTTGCACGACGAATTCCTTTTTCCTCACCACGAAGTTGTTTAAATTCCAAATCATTTTTCTTTGTACCGGTTAATTTTTCTGCTGCAAAACGTAATGCAGCCTCTGTTACACCACCAGATACACCAAAAATAACAGCAGCACCTGTCTGTACGCCGAGCGGCTTATCAAACTCACCAGCAGGTAATCTATTGAAATCAACTCCTTTTTCCTTGAACATTATTCCGAGTTCTTGAGTTGTTAAAACTATATCAATATCCGGATTTCCGTTTTTTGCAAATTCAGGACGTTTTGCTTCAAATTTTTTCGCCGTACATGGCATAACAGAAACTATAACAATATCTTCACGTTTTTTACCCAATAACTTTGGTAAATAATCTTTTGCAAACGCGCCAAACATTTGTTGTGGCGACTTACAAGATGAAAGATGATTTAGTAATTCGGGATAATATTGTTCAATAAACTTAACCCAACCCGGGCAACATGAAGTAAATTGAGGTAAATTCTCACCATTAGTTTTACGCCTAATAAATTCGGTACCCTCTTCAACAATGGTAAAGTCAGCACCGTGACAAATATCGTAAACATAATCAAAGCCAACTTCTTTAAGCGCGCTAACAATTTTACCAGTTACAATTTCACCGGGTGCATCGCCAAATTCGTCACCTAAACCCACTCGCACGGACGGCGCAATCGCAACAACTGCGATTTTTGATTTATCATAAATTGCACCTAACGCTTTATCTATATCGTTACGCGGCAAAAGTGCTCCAACAGGACAAACAGCTGCACATTGGCCACAATTCACACATTCCCCCACCCCAATTCCTTTACCAAATGCAGGCAGAACAAAACTGTTAGAACCACGAAATGCAAAATCAATTGCGCCGACTGATTGAGTTTCACTACAAGCACGTACGCAGCAACCACATAAAATACATTTCGCTGAATCACGCACAAGTGAATAACCGCTTATATCCTTTTGCACACGCCCTTCTTCATATTCATTTGGAATATATTGTTTAATTACTTCTGGATAAGATTTAACGAATCGATTAAAACGAATTTCATCTACACCAAAACGTCTGGCATATTCTTGCAAACGACAGTTGCCACTTTTGCCACAAGTTAAACAATCGTCTGGATGGCTTGCTAAAATCAATTCTAAATTTATGCGACGTAGTTTTTGAATTTGTTCACTCTCCGTCGTAATTTTCATACCTTCTTCCGGTGGAGTTGAACATGAGGTTTGAATTCCACGTCCATCAATTTCCACAATACACATTCTGCACGCGCCAAATACTGATAAATCAGGCTGATAGCAAAATGTCGGAATATAAATATTCTCACGACGACAAATTTCTAAAATATTGCGCTCTTTGTCAAAGGCGTATTCTTTTCCATTAATAAATAATGTTTTCATTTATTATTCCTATCTTAGTTATAAAAATTTGCTAAAAGCAATCATCACAAAGTTATTGCATCAAATCGACAAGCCGATACACAAGAGGCACAGCCAATACATTTTTCCGCATCAATAACATGTGGCTCACGAACAGTCCCGGTTATTGCTTCTACCGGACATTTTCTTACACATGCAGTACAGCCTTTGCACTTTTCAGCGATGATTCTATAAACTTTTTTAGATAATGCTTTACACTCCCCAGTCGGGCAACGTTTGTCTTGAACATGTGCGATATATTCATCCTTAAAATATTTCAAAGTTGAAAGAATAGGATTAGGTGCAGTCTTACCTAAGCCGCAAAGCGATAATGTAATAACTGAACGTGCTAACTCTTCCAATAAATCTAGGGTCTTCATAGTTGCCTTCCCTTCCACAATATCATTTAGAAGAGTAAGCAATTGTTTAGTGCCTTCACGACATGGTACACATTTCCCGCAACTTTCATTCTGGGTGAATTGCATGAAAAAGCGTGCAACGTTCACCATACAAGTTGAGCTATTCATTACCACTAAACCGCCAGACCCAACCATCGCGCCAACCGAACGAAGCGAATCAAAATCAAGTGGCAAATCTAAATGTTCTTTTGTTAAACAACCACCGGATGGGCCGCCAATTTGCACCGCTTTAAATTTTGAGTTATCAACTTTGCCATTTTCGTCCAACACACCACCGCCTATATCAAACACGATTTCACGAAGCGTTGTACCAAATGGAACTTCAATCAAACCAGTATTTGCAACATGTCCTGTTAGCGCAAATGTCTTTGTACCAGCTGAAGTTGGCAAACCATATTTCTTAAATTCGTCTGCACCATGTTCAAGGATATACGGAACGAGTGCAAGAGTTTCCACATTGTTAATTACGGTCGGTTTTCCAAATAGACCTTTTTGCGCTGGGAAAGGAGGTTTGGGCAATGGCATACCACGTTTACCTTCTATGGAAGCAAGCAATGCTGTCTCTTCACCGCACACAAATGCTCCCGCACCTTCCATAACCGTAATTGTAAAATTCTGGCCTGACCCAAAAATATTTTTTCCAAGGATTCCGACACGCATTGCTTCTTTAACTGCTGCATTCACACGTTTTACAGCAAGCGGGTATTCGGCACGAATATAAATATAGCCCTCGTCAGCTCCAATTGCTTTTGCAGCAATCATCATACCTTCAATTACACGGTGTGGGCTTCCTTCCATTAAACTTCTATCCATAAATGCACCTGGATCGCCCTCATCCGCGTTACATACTACATATTTTTTCTTGTTCACTTGAACACGAGTTAAGTCCCACTTCTTCCCAGTTGGGAAACCACCACCACCACGGCCACGTAGACCGGATGCAATCATTTCATTACAAACCTCTACATCTGTCATTTTTGTTAAGGCCTTACGCACAGCAGCATAGCCGCCGATAGAAATATATTCATCTATATTAGCAGGATCAATTGCTCCACAAAGGCCTAATCCAAGACGACGTTGTTTTTTATAGAAGTTAATATCATCGCGCGCCTTACACGGAGCATTACCTTCACCTTTGTAAAGTAAACGTTCAACAACTTCATTATGCTGAATTGTTTTTTCTACGATTTCAGCTACATCTTCCAATTTTACGTGAACATAAAAAATATTATCTGGAAGAATATTGACAAGCGGCCCCATTTGGCAAAATCCCTGACAGCCGCTACCTGTAAGTTGAATTGAACCATTCGCGACATTCTCTTCGGCACGCATTTCAACAATAACTTTTTGCCCAAATTTTTTGAGTTGCTTTTCAAATTCAGCTTTTAGCTTCAACGAACCATTAGCAACACAGCCAGTGCCTGCGCAAAGAACGATGCGTTTCAAATCATTCTTCTCATTTGCTTTATATTTTTTTGCTATATTTTCTAAGTCAAGTATCATACTAAATTTCCTTTGCTTTAATTTCTGCAATTAATTGCTTGATACGGTCCGGTGTAACCTGCCCGTGTACTTCATCATTAATAACTACTACCGGTGCAAGACCACATGCCCCAAGGCAAGAAACAATTTCTAAGGTAAACAATAAGTCCTTGGTAGTTTTTTCGTTTTCACCAAGGCCGAGTGTTTCCATAATTGCGGCACGCACTCCGTCAGATTTACGTACATGGCAAGCCGTGCCATTACATAAGCGAATTAGGTATTTACCTTTTGGTTCAAGTGCAAAATGTGAGTAAAAAGATGCAACAGCAAATACCTGTGTTTCGGGAATATCAAGTTTATTTGCAACATAACGCATTGTCTCTTCCGAAAGGAACTTCTTCTCTTCCTGCACTTCTTGTAAAATCGGAATTAATTTTTCTTTATCGTATTTATAATGTTTTATAACTTTGTCGATGACTGGGTTTTCCATAACGTAGTTGGTAATTAAGGGTAACGATTAGTGATTAATAAAAAAAATAGTTTTTTTCAAAATTTAATATGACTAGGTGCAACAATACTCAAACAAAAATAGTGCCCATAAGCACTATTATTTTAATTAGAATGCGAGAATTTGATGCTACATAGAAGCGCCACGATTCATAAATGAATTCCGTTTTATATCCATAATCCGTTCGTAAATAGATTTTACTTCTTGAAATTTCTTTATCTTTTCTGGATCGGAGTTGTTCATATCAGGATGATTTTCACGCACATATTTACGATACGCTTCCTTTATTTCCTCTTCGCTTGCCGCATCAGTTAATTTAAAAAACTCCAATAAACGGCTATATTCATCGACTTGCTTTACATTGCCTGAGGCATACCCAGCTTCCCAAGTAATACCAGACGCATTATTACGACGCCAAACTTGAAATAATGTGTACCCTACATAGGCCATAATTACGATTAACAAAAAAATACAAAGAATTAAAATAGTAGCTAAATTCATGTTTTTCACCTCAAAAATATATTAATTTTATACATTAATTAGTAACTCTCTCCACGTAACCTTTTGTCCTCGTATCAATATTTACAATCTCACCTTCATTTACAAAAAGCGGAACTGTAACTTTTGCACCAGTCTCTAAAGTTGCCGGTTTTGTTGCGCCGGAAACCGTATCACCCTTTACGCCAGGTTCACAATGCGTAATTTTTAAATTCACAAAAGCAGGCAAATCCATATTTAATACTTCATCTTCCACCATCAAAATCTTAACACGCATTTCTTCTTTTAAGAATAACTTATTATCTCCGATAACTTCAGCTGGAATTTGAATTTGTTCATATGAATCAGTATCCATAAAATGAAAAGAGTCACCTTCCACATACAAAAATTGCATTTCAACATCTGAGAATTCTAATTTGTCAACCTTTTCACTCGCGCGAAATGTCTTCTCAACTATGCTACCATCACGTAAATTACGCAATTTCGTCCTTACAAA
>JAVBQZ010000155.1:0-4482 GCA_031548505.1 Bdellovibrionota bacterium
AAAGGTATCTTATTTGAATTCTAGGATACAAGCGGTTTTAGAATATAGTGCGATGGCTAAATTTAATACTAAAGAAGAATTCATGTTTGGTAGTCTTTTTGATTTTATAGAAGAGTATTCAAACAATATATTAACACAATCGGATAATCTTAATATCCAGGTTATTCGTAATAATAACGTGAATTTTGAAATGACATTTGTCCCTCAAGATATTGCCATTATTTTAGATAATGTTGTTAATAACTCAACAAAATATAATGCTAATATTTTGAAAATAGTATTAGGAAAAGATGGGTCATGTTATACGATTGATTTTATTGACAATGGAGATGGTGTTAAGCCAGAGTTAAATAATCTTAATGAATTATTTGAATTTGGAAAGGGATTTACTTTGACTGGAACAGGTGTTGGCTTGTACCATGTGAAAGATATTGTGGAAAAAAGCTTAAACGGAACAGTAACCATTGAGTCCGAGCCTAAAAAAGGGTTCATTTTACATGTGAGGTTTGATAAAATATGAGATACGATTTGAATGTGTTGTGGATTGAAGATACATCGACTTATTATGAAGAAACTAAGGAGATTCTTGAAGGTATTGCAGAGGATAAGGGGATTTCTGTTGGATTTGATTATATAGAGAATGCCAACGAATTTTTTGAAAAAATGAAGAACAATGAAAAGGGTTTTAAATTATACGATATATTTTTTATAGATTATTCTTTGTCTTCTGGAATTGTTGGAAGTCAATTAATTGCAAATTTACGAACTAAAGAAATAGACTCAGATATATTATTTTATTCATCGGATAATGAAGAAGTAATCAGGAAAAGTATCGAAAAAGATATTGGTTCCTATGAGGGGGTGTATGTTGCCAATAGGGATAATTTTGACGATAAAAGTTATTTTTTGATAAATAAGAACGCTAGAAGATTAACATCATTATCAAATATTCGAGGGTATTTAATGGATCAAACATCTGAAAACGATTTTACTATTCAATCTTATGTTTTAAGTAAATATAATAAATTAAATGATGAACAGAAACAAAAAATATCAAAGTTGCTTTTAGAGTTTATAAAGTCTAAAAAGGATGAATTTACCAAGACAGCAAATGATGAGATTGAACATCTTGAAAAAGATGGAATTGAAAATATAAATAAAGTGATGAAAATGAGTAGTGAGCTATTTCCGGTTCGTTTAAAATATGAAATGTTTGAAAAGATGATGGAATATGAAAAAGATTTATCTTTTGATGATATAACTGTGGCTCAATATCTTAATGAAGTAGTTAAAGCTAGAAATAAACTAGCGCATAAGAAGCTGGATGTGTGTAAGACACAGGAATACATATTATTTTATGATACAATTAAACAGTTAGTGGCAAGACAGTGCCCTAATGATTGTAATCAACACAATGATGATTTCAAAATATCTCTTGATGAATGGAATGGATTAAGGAAAAAAATTCATTTGTTCGGAAAACAGATTGATAATATTCAAAGGAATTTAGATTAAGAATTTATCTGGAATAGTCCAGTGGCAACACTTTGGCAACAAAAAATCAGTAAGCCAAAATAATCTATGTAAATAAAGTAAAAAACCATGCAAAAACACACAAAAACTAAACAAAAATGTTTAGAAACAACCTCAAACTTGCCGAGTTTGAATAAAATCAATTTAACACAGATTATTTTACATGGCAGGTAGTCTTTGAGATTGCCTGTCATATTTATATTATTGCTATTTCTTAACCCAAGAGTAAAGTTTTGTTGCCAATGATAGAAAATAAGTTAAATAATGTTGAAAGTGTTAACGAGACAAAGAATGTTATGGTATAATATCTAAGAAGAACAAGCAACAAATTTATCTATATTCTTTAAGTTCTCTAATAGAGTTTACATAGATATTAAACAGCAAAGGAGATGATTGTAAATGAAAAATAGAAATATCTGTCGTTTAACAAAAAAATGGAGGGGAAAAACATTATAACCCTCCGCAAATTTAAGGAGGAACAATGATAATTAACAAACTTGATTCTATTCAATTTAGACTTAATGATTTGCATGATTTTACTTGGTTAAAGAAATATGGCACAGCGTTTTGGGTTGTAGATGAAACTGGTTCAGGTTGTATTTGCATTGGTATGGGGAATGCTGGTAAAAGGTGCTTTTGTAAAATAGCAGGAGTAAATACGGTTGAAGCTGAAGTTTCACCGAAAGAATCTGTGGAAATACTGAAAGATGCTGTTCAGCTATATTATGATTTAGAACATCCAAATCTGATTAAAATTATCGAGGAATACGACTACAACCAATTCTATGTTGTAGTTTTTGAATGGACAAATGGTGAATGTTTATTTGACCATTGGAATTTTGAAAAATACAAAAGAGATACAACAATTAAAAGTCCTAAGGAAAAATTTAAAGAATTACCCATCAGCAAAAAAATGAAAGCAATAGAGGTTTTGTTTTCTTTTTTACAGAATGTAAAACGAAAGGGATATGTTGCTGTTGACTTTTATGATGGAAGCATTATGTATGATTTTTTGACAGATGTAACTAGTATTTGTGATATAGATTTTTTCAGAAAAGCTCCAGTTATTAACGATAAAGGTATTGAATGGTTTGGAACGAAGAGACTGAAGGCTCCAGAGGAATATATAGAAGGTAGCGCTATTGATGAGCAAACGAATATTTTCACTTTGGGGGCATTGATTATTGAGTTTTTTGGTAGATTTTCTGATGATGAAATCTATCAAAGATATTGTAATAATCAATTTGTTCCCTGCTCATTGCCTAATTGGCAGTTAACTGAAAAGAGTTATCATGTTGTAACTAAGGCTGTAAGTCTTGATAAAAGTGGTCGCTATTTAACTTTTGCGGAGTTCTTTTGTGAATGGAAAGAGGCGAATAATATTACAATTTATAAATAATAATTAGCATTAAATTTAAATTTGCAGAAGGCTAAAATAGTTAATTTTCTAATTGAGTGTCCAGTATAATAACAACGTGGCAACACTTTGGCAACAAAAAATCAGTAAGCCAGAATAAAATATGTAATTGAGATAAAATAAAGGCAATTTCCGAATGAAACTTAAATAAATATGTTTATTATAAGCGGAGAACTTGCCGAGTTTGAATAATACAAATTTAATATGGTTTACTTAGAATGGCAAGTAATCTATATGGTTGCCTGCTTTATCCTATTTTGTTCTTATTAGCAGAACTTTTGTTGCCATTTCAATAGGTTTTATTTATATTTACAAAATTTATTTACTGATTTTCTGTTGGAAATGTTATAATATAATTATTCAGCGAAATGTTAATAGAAGATGCGAATAAATCTAATCAAAAAAAGGATTTCAAATTATGATATGAATGAGAAGGGAAGTGAATAATTACATGAATCAATCAAAGGGTGACATTCTAATATATCAAAATGAAAAGGGTGACACAAAAGTTGATGCATACTTCAACGATTCAACGATTTGGATGTCACAAAGAAGTATTGCTGAGTTATATCAGACATCTTCTCAAAATATTACATTACATATTAAAAACATATATGATGATTGTGAATTAGAGGAAAATTCAACTTGTAAGAATTACTTACAAGTTCAACAGGAAGGAAGACGACAAGTACAAAGAGATGTTAAAATATATAATCTTCAAATGATTCTAGCTATAGGATATCGTGTTAGAAATAATGTTGGTGTGCATTTTAGAAATTGGGTTTCTTCGATTCTTTCAGAGTATATGCAAAAGGGTTTTGCGATGAATGATGAGAGATTGAAAAATCCAAGTGAATTTGGAGCAGATTATTTTGATGAACTGTTAGAACGAATTCGAGATATCCGTGCATCAGAGAAGCGTATATATCTGAAAGTGCGTGATATTTTTGCAACATCAGTTGATTATAACCCAAAGAGTGAACAGGCAGAATTATTTTATAAAACAGTACAAAATAAATTGCATTATTCAGTTCATGGGCATACAGCAGCCGAATTGATTGCAGAAAGAGCAGATGCAACAAAAGACAATATGGGTTTGACAACATTTAAAGGAGTTAAAGTTCGAAAATCTGATGTCACGATTGCTAAAAATTATCTTAATAAAGAGGAGATTGAAAATCTAAATCGAGTTGTGACAATGTATTTGGATTATGCAGAGGATCAAGCGAAGCAACGTATTCCGATGCATATGAGCGATTGGGAAGAAAGACTAAGTGGATTTCTCAAATTTACAGGACGAGAAGTTTTGAATAATGCTGGTTCAATTTCAAAAGAAATTGCAGATTCTTTAGCAAGGGAGCAATACGATTTGTTTGAAGAGAATCGGAAAAGACGTGAAGAGCATGTAAGCATAGAAGAGTTGCCAACTTTGCCTGATAAACAGAGTTAATGAGTGGCAACACTTTGGCAACCAAAAATCAGTAAGCCCAAATAATCTATGTAAATAAAGTAAAAAATCATGCAAAAACGCC
>JAVBQZ010000021.1:0-8160 GCA_031548505.1 Bdellovibrionota bacterium
TATCTTTTTCTTTTAAATCAATATAATATCCCCTTCGAGAACCTGTGATTGTATCAGGATGTGTTTTTATAATAATGTCAGCACTGAGGTTTTCTTCAATTGCATTTTTAAGCATTTGTTTAAATGTTGTTGCGTCTGCCAGGCCATTTTTAATAGAATTGTCACCATAAGACTGATCAACAACCAAAACTTTCTCAACACCTTCTCGACCTATTTTGGGGACATAGATTGGTTGATTATTGTATTTGCTAAGATGGTTTTCAACTATTTTATTAATACAGCTTCTTGCACGTTGTTTTTGTTCTTTGGAAATTATCAAATTCTTATCATTTAACATTTTTTCTAAATAATTTTGCCTTGTAGAATCATAATGCGCGGTTAGATAATCTAATAAAAAACCTACATCATAACGATATTTCGCAGAACTTTTATTATCACACCATGTATTAATACTTCTTAAAAGTGCCGGTTCAAAAATCAAGACAGGGGTATTTGCCCACATTGCTCTAAAAATTATTTTTAATTGATTTAAACTTAGTTGGATTCCATCCATCAACACAAATAAGTCAACATTCTTCTCATCTACAGGCAAGATATTTGTATACACATGACCTTTGAATAAATATTTTATCCAGCCATGTATGTCATTAAGAACTTGTTCATTACAAGACAAGACTATTGATTTTGAATCAGTTAATAACCTGTTAATGTCTAAAGGATTATTTTGATATTTTTTTTGTTGCTGTTTTGTAAACAACGTCATGACAAATGTTTGAGCAAGCTGATATACTGGGCATACAAATATATAATACTTTATTTGACCTTTTATTTTCCGCCAATAACATTCTAAAAACATGACTTTTTTGGGATTAAATTTCTTTGATGTTACTTTACAAACCCATTTTGTACTAACTTTGTTTCGTTCACAACTATAAACGCTTTGGGATCAATTTTCCTTACAAGTTTTTGTAATTTTCCAAACTTATGTTTATCAATCTCAATGAATAACATAGTATGATCTCCTTCTTTCCCACGAGTTTCCATAACCGAAACAGCGAAACCATGATCTCTAATTTTTGTAAGCGTCTCCTCAGTCTGTTTCCCGCTCAACACGATTTGCACGCCATAATTACCACTAATAAATTTATGTGACAAAAAACCGCCAATAAGGGTTCCAATTGCATAACCAGCCGCATAGCTAACAGGTACCCAAATTGAACTAATCTCTGTATTGATTGCTTCACGTGCAATTATGAACCAAATAAAAATTTCACAAAAACCAATCAAAGCTGCATATGCCACTCTACCTTTTACAATTAACACCGTTCGTGTCGCGCCGAGTGAGACATCTGCAATACGCGCAAAAAATATTTGAATGCAAAGAAATAAGACCGTCATAAAATATTATCTATAATTCTAACTGAATTTTTTCCCAAGTAAATGGATGTTGAAACTCTAAAGAATTAGCACATAGGAAAAAACCTTCACCACCTATACTATATTTTCCTGCTAAATCTTGAAATTCAGCATCATCTACAAAATCATTTAATACATTCTCACTACCATATAACTCATCCCCCACAAGCGTATACCCCAAAAAAGCAAGGTGCACACGGATTTGATGGCGATATGCGGCTAGTGCTTCTGCTTTAACTAAAGTCGCACTTCCAGCAATTCCTTTTATTTTAGACACAAACGTTTCTCTAACTATTAACGTCTGTCTATCCATCTCATCCGAAATATTCTCCAATGCGAGTGCTTGGACAGTCCTGCCTTTCCCTTCTAAGACTGTCTTAACAGGTACATTTTGCCCAATAAAAGTTCCATTCACAAGTGCAAGATAGCTTTTTTTTATCTTACCATTTAGTAACATCAACGAAAGCATTTTATGTGCTGACCTGTTTTTTGCAACTAACACGAGGCCACTAGTCCAATAATCAAGACGTTGAATTAGCCCAGCTTCAAGCGGATCCTTAGAGGCTTCAATACAATTTTTACAATAAGCACTGATAATATCGGCAAGCGATGGTTCAACATTATGTTTTTGCGTTACCGAATGTAAACCTCGTGGCTTATTTACTATAAGAAAATTTTCGTCTTCAAATAATACCTCAATTGGCAATAATTTTTCGCCAACTTCTGGACGTGCAGCAAAAATAATTTCAGAAAAATCAACTTCAATTTCTACATCTATATTAACACAATCACCCGCTTTAACATCGACACTTCTGCCACCAACCTTTACTTTACCTTGTTCGCACAACCAATTTGCATCATTTTTGCTTAATTCGGGAATAGCGCGAGCAATTAGCGCATCAAGGCGAACATCATTTTCAGGATTTCTCCAAACCTTTATTTTATGCATAATCCGATTTAATTAAATAATATCCAGCGACTATTAAAAACAAAACATTCGTCGACCAAGCTGATACATAAATGGGCAACAATTCTGCCGTTCCAAATGCCATCAGTAGCGCATGTATAACATAATAACCGAAGCCAATTGCCAATCCCGCGACCAAACTAATTAGCAACGAACCAGAGCGTGCCGGTAATAATCCAAATGGAAATGCAATTAAAATTAACAGCACATTAATTAGCAAAAATGATACTTTAGAAATTTGTTTAATTTTATATTCTCGTGTTGGCACACCTTCACGTTTTAATTTCTCAATATATTTTCCCAGTTCACGATAGCTCATCGTCTCTGGTAGTTTTTGCAAATTATAGAAATCTTCCGGCGTTTCCTTTATATCCAATATAATATTGGAATTCTTACTAACGCTTTCTAAACGATAATTACTAAATTTATTTTCCGTCACATTTCCCATTATCCATTTATTTGACTGAGAATTCCATATAGCTTGATCAGCGTCAGTTTTTTTAACTAATTTCCCTTCATTATCAAAATTAAAAATTGATAACCCATTAACACGCTTTATTTTTGAATTATAAAAACCAATATTTAAAATCTTATCATCGTCACGATACCAAAAATTAGTCTTATTAAAAGCACCCTTTAAATCCTTCTTCTTTATATCAATATTATTAATTTGTTGAACTTTATCCGCAGATAATGGAACAATTGTCTCACCAAATACGAACATTACGCCGACAGTAATAAAACCGAATACCAGTAACGGACGCACCAAGTTAAAAACACTTAAGCCACAGGCACGCATCGCCGTAATCTCACTCAACTGCGAAAGACGACCTATCGAAATTAAGGTTGCAATCAGCATAGCTACGGGTGTCATCAAGTGTAACACCATTGGAATTTTATAAAGAAAATATTGGAATGATATCCAAAAACCAGAGTTAGCTTTAATTAGTTTGTTACTATTTTCAAAAATATCAATCACTAAAAATAATGTGATTGCAATAAAAATACACACGAAGAACGTCAGAAAAAACAAACGGAGTACATAACGCTGAATAATGTGCGGATAGAATAAGTTAAGAAGTTTTAATAATAGTTTTTGCAACATTATTTAGTTATAACCTTCCAGTACGACTACTTAAAAATTTTAAATTTATACTGACCGCATTCCACTTTTCAGTATAAATATTTTTAAAAAAGTAAACTGCGATTCCAAGCAAACAGATATTAGGTAGCCATAGAAATATAGTCGGAATTTTACCCTGACTACAGAATACATCTGTTACTGAGAACAAAACATAATAGAATAAAATAATTAACACTCCGCCAAATAAACTAGCACTCAAACCCCAATTCCCAACAGAACGCGCAGGTTGCTGTCCCAATGTTAAGGCAATTACAGCAAGTATCAAACAAGTGATGGGAAATGAAACTCTATTATTTAACTCAATCAACGCTCTTATGTTATCAGGTTTATTTTTTCGTACTAACGATAACAATTCATTAAGCGATAACTCTTTTTCGTTTTTATCTTTGGAATCTTCTTTCTTCTTTAAAAATAAATTCGGATTTATAGCCAAACTTGTTACAGAGAAGGATGTTATTTTTGGTTCATCAAGAAAACCTTCACTAATTAATCCATTATATAGACGAAGTGTAATTGTTTTATTTTCTGAATTAGAAACAATATCACCATTATCCGCAATAAATGTACGCGGATTTTTAGCATCTATTCTGTCGCCAATAATTACATGGTTCAATCGATGTGTCTCATGGTTAACTTC
The DNA here is from genome assembly GCA_031548505.1 of Bdellovibrionota bacterium. Classification (GTDB taxonomy): domain Bacteria; phylum Bdellovibrionota_C; class UBA2361; order SZUA-149; family JAITKM01; genus JAITKM01. The sequence continues at coordinate 4,165 of JAVBQZ010000021.1, forward strand.
TTTAGCATAAATTACTAAGTCGCCAACCTCATTAAATATACCCGCAACAATTCCAGAGTTCGCCTTGGATGTAGCCATTTCAAACATTAAATCACTAAATTTCGCATTTGCAGCCGGCCTAAGCCAACAAGTCATAATGAATGTCAGGCACATACAGCCAATAGCGAATAATAAAACCGGTTTTGCTAAGCGGGCTAAATTAATTCCAGCAGCTTTCATAACGACAACTTCACTATCGGCACAAAGACGGCCAAAAGCGAGAATTATGGAAATTAAAAGTGAAAGTGGAATAGCAAATTCTAAAAAACGCGGAATAATGCAACTAAAAAGCAGAATCATATCCCAAAGCGGAACACTTTTATTGACAACAAAATCCGCAAGTTGCAAAGATCGAATTAGAAATAATAAACTAGTGAAGACAAAAAGACAGATAATGAAAATTGAGGAAATTTCCTTAATTATATATTTGCTGAGAATGTTAGAATGCATCCCCCTGTAACTTGAATTTTCCTGTAAAGTCATTGTAGTTTTTACAAGTATTTTTTGTTTGGTTATCGCTTCGCGATACTATTGTTATTATAAACAGGAAATTTATATTTAACAAAAAAATAAGCCATGTTGCATAAAAAACACAACATGGCTTTGTAGTAGATGGAATCTTAATCAGACAGAACTAATAATTCTTTTTATTCTGGTTTACTGCATATAATGCCGCGCCTCTTTTTTTCCTATACGCTTCTTTCTCCTTACGAACTCTTTTTTCGCATGGTTTTTCGTGGAATCTTCTTGCTTTTAATTCTTTAAAAATTCCTTCACGAATAAGTTTACGTTTAAGAACGCGTAATGCCTTCTCAAGATTTTGATTTACATTGATTTCTACCATTTAGATCGACCAACCTTTTGAATTAAGTTAATATAATGCTTTCAAAAAAAGCCCGCGCGCCCTAATGGAAACAAACAAAAAATTCAAGGGGATTTTAGGAAAAATATGTTCTTTACAGAGATAAAAATGGAAAGAAAAAGGCAAAAAGGCATAATTAAGAGTAAATCACCCTCACGTCTTTCTATTCCCTGTATTCCTGCGATATAAATAAAATACTAATGATTACGGTTACAGACTACGAGAAATGTGAAAAATCCGTTTCAGTTGCGCTAGTTACACGACGATTAACAACATCTTTAAACCCATAAAACCCTTCACTCGGCAAACGAACCGATGATATACGACTGCCAACTTGCGACAATGAATTAGAATTAGAAAAGGTTAAAAATGTAAATTCACCGGACGGCCAATTTTTTCTGAAGTAATGTAAATCCTCGCTATGCAATAAGTCGAAAACATGAAAACCAAATTTATCAATCAAAACCCGCACGGCATCCAAACGAAGCGGATTTTTATCAATGTGCGTTGGTATTAGAATTCCATTATAGCCCTCAATAGTAGTAATAATTTCATCTAATGGTAATGCGATTTTTAAATTAATTTTTGAAGCCAATGTATTACCAACGCCTAATGAGGAAAATATTTTGTTCATTTCACCAGCTGAAGTATCTTCATTAAACAAAGCGATAAATTGTAAATCATTACAAGCGCCCAGCCCGCATGAAAATTCGAAACCAGGAAAAATTCTAATTTGTTCTTTTTCAGCAATTTGTTTTAATTCATCTAGACAACTTAAATCATATAAGTCAGTAATTGCAATTGCATTTAATCCCTTAGCTTTCGCCAAACGGACAATCGCAGTATAAGTATCTTTAAAAGTAGAGAAAAAATAGCTGTCAACTATTGGCTGATGAATTCGTAAATCTAAATTATATTCTTTCCATTTTTTATTTGGTTTCGAAATAAAATTTGACGTTTTCGTCCGTTTTTCTTTTATTTTTTGCGTTTGTTTTTTATCTTTGGCCATCTTTTTGAACAATGTCAGCATCTCTTTTGTAGGCGGCTGCAAATGGGCTGGTTGTTCCGGTGTTTTTTTGCCTCTATTTACAGTAATCGATGTCTGCGGATTATTTTTTACCACGACATCTTTCTTTAAAGAATTAGACCTCAGTAATTTTTCAATCATTTTTTTAGGACGTTTCTTGTCTTTATTAATTGCAACTTTTGGCGCATTCTTTTTCACACTCGACTTAACCTTATCCAGCTGTGGTTTCTGTACTGTTTTTTTTGCACTGACTATTTTTTGACCTTTCTTAACTTTTACAGCTCTTACTGGTTTCATAATTTCTTTTGATTTTACACTTTTAGTAACTTTGACATTTTTCTTAATATTTTTAACTACCTCCTTTTGTATCGGTTTTTTAACCGCCTTTTTCACACTCTTTTGGAGTAATTTTGCCTGTACTTTCTTGCTCGTTTTCTTCGCTAACTTTGGTAGTTTTTTTGATTGCACCGCCCTACATGCTGTTAAACTCTTTTTAGACGACTTTGTTGCTTTCATACTTACAGCTTTTTTAGCAACTTTTGCAGCTTTTTTTACAGGCTCTACTTTCTTCTTATTTTGTTTTGGCGTAGTCTTTTTATTATTAATATCTTTTTTTAATTATTTCTTTAATGAATAGATACAAGTTTCTATTCTTTCTAATGTGGAACTCAAATCGTGATTAGCAAAATCCTTATTCGCAGTATCAAATTTAGTCGTTAAACTATTTATTTTATTAATTAATAAATCCAATTTCGTCTCCAAGATTTTTATTTCTGTTTTTGTTGGAATACCCAACATACGAACTAGTGTCGCAGCAGAAACATCCTGTTCATTAATCTTTGCTTTTGCTGATTTAAAACCCTTTAATTCTTTTGTAATCGATTCGTCCGCCACCTCAACTTCTTGAAGTTCCTGCTCTGTATCTGATTTAGCAACCGTAACATTCCCGCTTTCATCAATTTCAAGCGATTCTCCTTTTTCTGCATTTGCATCAATATTTTTAGCCATTTTATTCACCTAATAATTTGGAATATTACTTATATTCCTTGAGTTTCCAAAAGCTCTCAACTTTTTATAAAACATATACTCATGCTCCATGAGAATTCCTGTATTGTTTAAATCCTTTTGGAGCATGAGTATGCGGAGCGCCAGCGGAGCCATATACAAATATACTCAAACATAAGGATAAAAATAGTATCGCGAAGCGATACCAAGCAAGAAGAAGCATAAAAACTTCAAAACTAATACAGGGAAACTCTAGTTGTTTGAGTATATACACATGTCAAAGATACAACACCGCAACCACTAAGATGTGTTTAAACAACAAAAAGTTTCAAAAGTAAGATTTTTATCACATAAAAAAATATTCGGAAATTTTTAGATGTTACGACTCTTTACAGATAAAGATCATCTAAACCTTATGACAGAAATAGGACAAATTCAAAATCCAATTACGATTGTAAAAACAGATTTCATTGCAAGCGCTAATAATAATATTACACAAGTCTCTGAAGACGAAACAATTGAATTAGCCACGCTTACAAAAGATAAGCTCATTGAATTGCTCCATAACGAAATAAAAAACGCAATACACAAATTAGGAAATATAAATTCTAATCAACAACAAATAGACACGACATTAAATGGCACTATTAAAACTACGACTGCAGATAATGTCGAAATAAACAAAACATTAACTGCATTAAACGAAATTCTAAAAACGTTAAGTATAAAATCAGAAACATCACTTTCAGCGTTTTCCGCAAAAGAATTACAAGAATTAGTAAAGTTTTTAGAAAAAAGAATTACGACATTCGCTTCTGGCGCAAATGCTGATATTTTAGCCAATATTAAAAATATTTTAAACTCACAATTATCAGTAAGTACCCCATTAACATTAGAAGAATCACAATTCGTACAACCATCAAATACCAGTCAAAATATAAATACATTGATCAATATAATTGCAAAAAATATTTATATGTTGTTACGAGATAATAGCACTGTACAAGAAACACAGGTAACAAAAACAAACGAAATTACTAACACTAACCTAAATACAAACGCC
>JAVBQZ010000146.1:0-5864 GCA_031548505.1 Bdellovibrionota bacterium
GGAAGCCAAGGCGCGGTTTCGGTAAATACTGCAATTATGGATTTAGTAGATGTTTTTGTTACTCATAATGTACATTTAATTCACCAAACGGGAAAACTTGATGTAGAGCGGGTGACAGAATTTTATAAAGAAAAAAATTATTCGAATTGTGAAGTAAAAGAGTTCATTACCAATATTCTTGAAAGTTATATGCAGGCGCATCTTGTGATTTGTCGTGCCGGAGCAACTACTGTTGCAGAGGTTAGTGCGTCCGGACGGCCTGCAATCTTTATTCCGCTTAATATTTCAAAAGCACATCAACATTTAAATGCACAATATTTAAAAGATGCCGGTGGTTGTATGATTTTAAATCAGGATGAAAATTTAAGTGGAAATTTACGAAAGATTTTAACAGATCTGTTTTCTAATAAAGAAAAATTGCTAACGATGGGAAAAACCGCGCGTGAATGCTCAAAAACAGAAAGTGGAATGTCGTCAGCGGAAATTTTAGCTGAAGCGGTAATAGATTTAGGGGAGAAATAAGAATGCTTATAGAAAATATTGACCCTTCCGGACATATTAAAAAGGGAGTGTATACTACTGCAAAAAAGGTAGATTTAGGGACTTGTTATATTATCTATGTTTCGGGCATTCAAGCTCCATATAAACAGAATAGTGAAGTTTGTGTAAATGATATTGCTTTGCAAACAGAGCAGGTATTTGAAGAAATCAATAATATATTGAAACAAGCTAATGCTAGTTTAGATGATGTGGTTAAAGCGGTAATATACTTAACCGATATGAATGATTTCGAAACTGTTTCCGCAATACGAGCTAAATATTTTGCAAAATCTTGTCCGACATCTACTATGGTGGAATGTAACCGCTTTGTTAGAAATGGCGCAAAAATAGAGATTCAAGTTGAAGCGATAATAAAAAAATAAAATCTTTATATATTAATGCGAAGTACAAATTTTAAATAATGCAGTAATTTTATTATTAGGTAGTAAATTTATTGATTGAGGAGAAAACAATGAAAAGAATTTTTGCTTTATTAAGTGTGATTGCCGCACTTTTTATTTTTAATAACAATGTAAATGCAGATGGTAGAACAATGGTAAAACTAGAAACATCCAAAGGTGTAATTGAATTAGAATTATACCCTGAACAAACACCGGTCACTTGTGCCAACTTTATTAACTTAATTCAACGTGGTTATTATAATGGAATTGTGTTTCACCGTGTAATTCCGAATTTTATGATTCAAGGTGGTGATCCAACCGGAACTGGCATGGGCGGACCTGGATATAAATTTGAAGATGAATTTAATAGTTCATTGCGTCATAGCGGATCTGGAATTTTATCTATGGCGAATTCCGGACCTGGTACAAATGGGAGTCAGTTTTTTATTACGCACGTAGAAACAGGTTGGCTTGATGGAAAACATACTGTTTTTGGGCGTGTTATTAAAGGTCAAAATGTTGTTGATTCAATTCAACAAGGTGACAAGATAATAAAAGCAACTGTAACTGGCGATATTTCGGTTTTACAGAAAGAAGCAAAGAGAGTTGCAGAGTGGAATAAAGTATTGGACCGCGAATAACTTCTAACAGCCAATAAATTTAAGATTTAAGATTTTAATGTTAATTGTTATCAAATCTTAAGTCTTAAATTTCGAATCTTAAATTACTAAAAAGATGTTGCTTGGAAAATTACAAGGAATTGAAAATCGTTATCAAGAGTTAACGCAACTCTTGGCTCAGCCGGATATTATTTCCGATAGGGAAAAATTTACTAAATTTAATAAAGAACATGCCGAACTTTCGCCGATTTTGTTTGCTTTTGAGTCATACAAAAAAATATGTAAGGATTTGGAAGATAGTAAGGAGTTGTTGAATGAAACGAAAGACGACGAACTAAAAGAAATGGCATTGGCTGATATTGAGAGTTTAAAAGCGCAAAAGGAACAAGCTGAAAGCGGGTTATATATTTTGCTTGCGCCGAAAGATCCTAACGATGACAAAAATATTATTCTCGAAATTCGAGCCGGTACCGGCGGTGATGAATCTAGTATTTTTTCCGGTGATTTATTTCAAATGTATTTGAAATATGCAGAAGAACGTCATTGGAAAGTAGAAATTTTAAGTGCTTCAGATGGAACGATGGGCGGTTTTAAAGAAATTATTGCGCGCATTGAAGGTAAAGGGGCTTTCAGTCGTTTGAAATATGAGCGTGGCGTGCATCGCGTACAACGAGTCCCTGCAACTGAGACGCAGGGACGAGTTCACACTTCTACCTGTACAGTGGCGGTCTTGCCGGAAGCGGAAGAAATTGACTTAAAAATTGATGATAATGATTTGAGAATTGACGTATTTCGCGCCGGTGGTTGTGGTGGTCAGTGCGTAAATACGACCGACTCAGCAGTACGTATTGTGCATCTCCCAACTAACACAACCGTAATTTGCCAAGATGAAAAATCACAACATAAAAATAAAGCTAAAGCCTTAACGGTTTTGCGTTCGCGCTTGTTGGCTGCTAAAGAACAGGAGGCTGCTGATGCGCGTGCTGAAGATCGTCGTTCGCAAGTTGGTTCAGGCGATCGCTCTGAAAAAATTCGCACTTATAATTTTCCACAGAGTAGAATTTCTGACCATCGTATTGGCCTTACTATTTATCAAATTGAATCTATAATGAACGGCGGACTGGATATGATTATAGATCCGCTAATTGCGCATTATAGAGCTGAAGCATTAAAATCTGCGAATTAAGTCCAAGGATTACATGGATAATCCGTGAAAATCCGTGTAATTTGTGGATAAAAAATAGATAGGAATTTATTGTCCACGGATTACACAGATTAACACGGAGGGGAAGAAGGTGGTAATTCGTGGATAAAAAATAAGAAGTTATGAAGTTTGAAGAGGAAACATATATGATAATTGGTGCAGCAATGGAAGTTCATAAAGAACTGGGTTGTGGATTTTTAGAAGCTGTTTACCAAGAGGCGCTTGAACAGGAATTTAAGTTTCGTCGAATACAGTATGTGAGAGAAAAACAGTTGAAAATATTTTATAAAAAGCAGGAGTTATCAAAAGCATACGTTGCTGATTTTGTTTGTTTTGATAAAATTATTTTAGAAATAAAAGCATTATCATGTTTTACAAATGAACATTTTGCACAACTTATAAATTATTTGAAGGCGAGTTCTATGGAAGTAGGGCTGTTAATTAACTTTGGAACTATAAATTTACAACACAAGAGATTTATTTATGATAATAAGTCAGAAGTTTGATTTCCGATCTTCTATGACAATCCGTAGGTGAAAAAAATAAATAGAAGATCCTGGGTTACATGGGTTATCTACCTTCTTCCCCTCCGTGTTAATCCGTGTAATCCGTGGATTTTTTAAAAGAAAAATAATTATGAAAAAAATTGAAATTTATGACACGACATTAAGAGACGGGGCGCAGTCAGAAGGAATTAATTTTTCGGCATCGGATAAGTTGAAAATAATTCAAAAATTAGATGAGCTGGGAGTCGACTATATTGAAGCAGGTTGGCCGGGGGCAAATCCAAAAGATGTTGAAGTGTTTCGTGAAGTAAAGAATCTTAATTTACAACATTCAACCATTGCCGCCTTTGGTTCTACAAAGAAGCCAACAATTAAAGTAGAAGACGATGTTGTTTTAAAAATGCTGTTAGAAGCAGAAACCGATATTGTTACGATTTTTGGAAAAACTTGGGATTTCCATGTGATTCATGCACTGGGTACGACATTAGATGAAAATCTAAAAATGATTTTTGAAAGCGTGGACTATTTACGAAAATGTGGGCGGCGCGTGTTTTTTGATTGTGAACATTTTTTTGATGGTTACAAAGCAAATCCGGAATATGCTACTGAGGCAGTTCAACAAGCAATTAATGCTGGGGCGGAACGAATTATTTTTTGTGATACTAATGGTGGAAATATTAATACCGAAATTTATAAAGTGTCACATGCAATGGTACAAAAATTTCCTGATGTAAAGTTTGGAATTCATGCTCATAACGATAGTGATATGGCAGTTGCAAATTCCGTAGCTGCAGTTGATGCGGGTTGTATTCAGGTTCAAGGTTGCATTAATGGCTTTGGTGAGCGTACCGGGAATGCAAATCTATGTTCAATTATTCCGAATTTGCAGATTAAAAAAGATTATGACGCGGTAGGTGAAAATATTGTAAAATTGGTATATGTGGCGAAAACAATAGGTGAAATTGCAAATATTGCCTTGCCGTCATCTGCACCTTTTGTAGGTGCGAGCGCATTTGCACATAAAGCCGGTGTACATGCGAGCGGTGTGCGTAAGAATTCTAAAACATACGAACATATTTCACCTGAGGTGGTCGGTAATGTAAGAAAAATTGTAATTAGCGATCAGTCTGGAACGGCATCTATTCGTGAAAAATTAAAAGATTTGCGAATTGTTAAGGAGATTGACGAAAATGTAATTCCGCAAATTATTGAAAAAATAAAAAAGTTAGAATGGAAGGGTTTTGCATTTGAAGGCGCAGAGGCATCATTTGAATTATTAGTAGCTGATATTCTAAAGCGGAAGCCGAATTTTTTTGAAGTAATTAATTTACGAATTATTGGCGATCAATTTTCAGATAAAGAAAAATTAAATACAGAAGCGTCTATTAAAGTGAAAGTTGGAGAGGATATTTTGCATGTTGTGTCGGAAGGTGATGGACCGGTTAACGCGTTGGATACGGCATTGCGTAAAGCATTGGCTGGTTTCTATCCGCAGATTGAAAAGTTTAAATTGAGTGATTTTAAGGTCCGTATTTTGGATAGTGAAAATGGGACAGGCGCGATTGTACGGGTGAATGTAGAGACAACAGATGGATTTAATAAATGGGATACGGTTGGTGTAAATACGAATATCATTAATGCGAGTTATGCTGCTATAGTGGATAGTATAAACTATGGGTTGATGTTGTAATAGTGAATTGAAGTCTTATACTCGTGAGCGGAGCCGTATGCAAATATACCCATGTTCCAATCCCCCTCCGTGCTAATCCGTGTAATCCGTGTAATCCGTGGATAATTGACTTCTTTTTTATCCACGGATTACACGGATTAGCACGGAGAGAGGGACAGTAAGTTATACATTAAGATTTTAGAATTATGGCATTAAATAAAAAATTAAAAATTCTCCTTATAACCGGAGAAGCGTCTGGCGATGAACACGCCTCATTAGTTGTGCAAGCCTTGAAAGATAAATATAGCGATGATGGTGTTGATGTTTTTGGAATGGGTGGTGATAAATTGCGCGAAGCGGGCATGAATGTTTTGTTGGATATACAGAAGTACGCGTCAGTTATGGGGCTTGTGGAAGTTATTAAAAAATTCCGCATTATTTCAAAAGCATATAAAGCACTTTTAAAAATAGCAAAAGAACGTCAACCTGATATTGTAATTTTAGTAGATTATCCCGGCTTTAATTTGCGCATTGCACGAGATTTTAAAAAGCAAGGTTTTAAAATTTTATATTTTATTAGCCCACAGGTTTGGGCTTGGAAAAAGGGACGTGTTAAAACCATGCGTAAAAATATTGATGCGGTTGCGACGATTTTTCCGTTTGAAGAAAAGTTTTTGCAGGACCACGGTGTAAATGCACGCTTTGTTGGGCATCCGTTTTGTAATGAAAAAGAGATTGCGATTGATAAAGGACAGTATTTAAAATCAATTGGTTTGAAAAAAAACAAAAAGACAATTGTAATTTTACCCGGTAGCCGAAAATATGAAGTTCAAGAACTACTTATTCCAATGTTTAAGGCATATCTTGAATTACGTGCAAAAATAAAAGATATACAGGCGATTATTCCAATCGCGAACACAATTG